>JBCDKT010000022.1 GCA_038746285.1 Bacteroidota bacterium | reverse complement strand
TGCTACCCTTCGTGTCTGGCATGATGATTCTCGGTTGGTGAGGTTTCAATCCTCAGCCGACCTGGGGGCCGGCTGCTACGATTCGCTCGGACAACGGGACGCCGTTTGCCACACAGTTTCAATCCTCAGCCGACCTGGGGGCCGGCTGCTACGCAGGAGGAGGCGCTGAGGGCGCACGCGCTGAGTGCGTTTCAATCCTCAGCCGACCTGGGGGCCGGCTGCTACCCCGGAGACGGAGATGCTACACGACGTGACAGGCTCGTTTCAATCCTCAGCCGACCTGGGGGCCGGCTGCTACACGACCTGCTGCGGATCAAGGCGCAACTCGACGACGCGTTTCAATCCTCAGCCGACCTGGGGGCCGGCTGCTACTGGCGTTCTACCGGGACCGGCTGACGGAGTGCTCCGTGTATCAATCCTCAGCCGACCTGGGGGCCGGCTGCTACGGTCTACGAAAACGCCCTCGTCGCCACGAATCCGTTTCAATCCTCAGCCGACCTGGGGGCCGGCTGCTACCACGTCGGGGTGATGCACCTTTGCCTTCTCGCGGTTTCAATCCTCAGCCGACCTGGGGGCCGGCTGCTACCGCGGCAAAATACGGGCTATCACCCTTTTCGCAACCCCACGCCTCTCGTCTCGCCGGGGTATGCCGGAAGATGGTCTATCCTAACACGTCAAAGAACACCCTGCGCACGCGAACCCCTTAGGGCCTCCGTGCCCACTTCAGGTTCGCGCACGCCCCCGCTCACAGGATCAGCGGATCGTCGAAGTCCCGGTACGGGTCCACGCCGTGGGAGCGGCGCGAGCGGTCCAGCCCGCCATGAAGGGTGTAGAGATGCAGGCTGTCCTTCTGCAGGTTCATCTCGTCGAGGAGCCGGGCTTCCATCTCCTCCAGTTGCGCCCGCGTCACGCTGCACGCGAACACCGAGTACTGCACGCGCTGCCCGAAGCTCTCACATACCTTCGCCACGCGGCGGAGCCGCCGCGCCCCAGCCTTCGTCGAGGTGTCCACGTCGTACGTGACGAGCAGGTCGATTCGTTTCACGAGGCTGAGAGTCAGCGGGCGCGGAAGGGCGGGTAGGCGTCGAGGTCGCCGCGAAGGTGGCGGGCGAGGAGACGCGCCTGTACGAACGGGAGCAGCCCGACGGGCACAGCCTCCTTGAAGAGCCGGTGGCGGACGGTCTCCTGCTTGCGCTTCTGGTATGCAGTCAGCACCTCCTTGCGCCCGGTCTCGCTGAGGTAGACCGCTCCGCCGGGCCGGGCCTCGAAGTGCTGAAGCCCAAGTTGCTTCCGGTTGATGAGCGTCAGCACGAGCCGGTCGGCCCACCACGCGCGAAACTCCTCCATCAGGTCGAGCGCGAGGGCCGGACGACCCGGGCGGAGGACGTGGAGGTACCCCACCTGCGGGTCCAGCCCGACGCTTTCGAGCGCCGCCGCGCAGTCGCCCCGGACGAGCGTGTAGACGAACGAGAGTGCCGCGTTGACCGGATCGCGCGGGGGCCGCCGGTTGCGCCCGTCGAAGCGAAAGTCGATGGGTCCGATGAGGTGATGGAACACGGCGAAGTAGACGGCCGCTGCCTGTCCCTCCTCACCCCGGACGGTCTCGACGGAGTCTGCGCCCCGCAGCCGGTAAATCGCCTCGTCGTGCGCCCCGACAGCGGCTTCGAGCGTAGCGGCATCGCCGGTGTCTTCGCGGAGTGCCCGCTTGAGCACGGTCCGCGCCCCCCGCACCTTGCCGAGTACGAACTGCCGCGCGAGTTCCAGCGTGATCGCGGGGTCCGAGAGCGCGAGGTGCTGGGCGCGGCGCAGCAGCACGTTCCCCGACACCGGCCCCGCGAGCCGGCCCTGAAACCGCCCGCTCCGCGAGCACCACACCACCTCGCGCCCGTCGCGGGCGCACTGTCCGAGGAGGTACGGGCTCAGCAGCACATTCCCAAAGACGACGACTCCGCCGAGGTGGTGCAGCGGGATGCGGAGTTTGAGTTCCTTCTCCCCGTCCTCGTCCGGCGCTTCGATGCGGAGCGTCTCGTGGTCGAGCCGGAGGTAGGCCCCCTGCGTCTGCACGAACAGCGTGTTGAGGAGCTGCGTTGTCATGGCGTTTCGTCGTTCGGTTCGCCGTCGCCGAGGCGCTCGACGACGTAGGGCATGCAGGTCTCGATGAGCGAGCAGCGCGGGCAGCGTGCGTCGGCCACGGGCGGGGGTAGCCGCCGCACCCGCAGCAGCCCCCGCGTCTTCCGGATGACCTCCTGCGTCTCCACCCGGAGCGCGCTCGAGAACGCGACCTCGTGGCGGCGGCGGCTCTTGCGGTAGTAGAGCGCTCCGGCGGGCACATCACGCTCGAACATTTCCTCCAGGCAGAGCGCCTGCGCGCAGAGCTGCACCTCGTCGGCCCGCCGGGCGAGCCCGCCCTTCTTCCGGCTCCCGACCTTGTGCTCGACCGGGAACGGCGTCCCGTCGGCCTCGAACTCGACGGCGTCGGCGCGGCCCGCGAGACCGAGCGCGTCGGAGAAGAGCGGGAGCGCGTGCTCTGTGCGGAGGCCGTCGCGGGTCATGCCCTTCGGCGTGTCCACCCGCCCGTGCGCCCGCCGCCCGCGGAGCGTGTAGATGTTCTCGTCCCACACCTGCTCGACGTGGATCAGCGCGCACTGCCGGGGGCAGTAGGCGTAGTGCTGGAGCGCCGAGATCGGGACGACCTCGGCGTCACGCCAGCCGCCGGGCGAGCCACTGCTCTGGATCCGATGGGCTGAGAAATCGTTCACCGGCCAGACCCTCTGCACCGACCTATGAACAAGGCCCTCCGCAAGCGCGTCCGCGTCCAGCCCGGCGGCCGCATCGAGCTCCAGGACGACGCCCTCCCCGCCGGCACCGACGCCGAGGTCATCATCCTGCTCCCCGAGCCGTCCGGCGACGGCGCACCGCCGGACGAGACTGCGACCCCATCCTCGCTCGACGACCTCCCGACCGCCGCCGAACTGGAACCGCTTCCCCCGCTTCCGCTCGACCAAGCCTTCGGGATCGCGCCGAGCGGCCGGACCGCCGACGAGATCGACCGGGACCTCCGCGCACTCCGGGACGAATGGGACGAGCCGTTCGCACGCCGAGAGCAGGGGCCGTCGTGACCCTCCTCGACCGGATCGCTGGCCGACGCGTCTACTTCGACTCGAACGTGTTCATCTATGTCGTCGAGGGGTCGGCGGTGTACGAGTCGGCCCTGAGGCCCGTCGTGAGGGCCGTCGCCAGTGGTGCTCTGACTGCGCTCACAAGCGAACTCACGCTGTCGGAGGTTCTCGTTCACCCCCTCCGGGACCGAGATGCCGAACGCGAGCGGAGCTTTCTGCGCGTCGTCCGTGCGCACGGTGGCCTCGCAGTCGAACCCGTGTCTCGCAGTGTGCTCATCGAAGCGGCCCGACTCCGCGCCGCCACGACGGCCCTCAAGCTGCCCGACGCAATCCACGCCGCTACGGCTCGCTTGCATGGCTGCGCTGTTCTGCTCACCAACGACGCGCGCGTCCGCGCCGTGCCGAACCTGGAAGTCCTGCAACTCAGCGAAGTCGTGTGAGACCGCCACGGCTCAGCCCCAGGCTACGTCCGTGAGCCTCGTCAGCGCGATGGTGTCCGGCAGGCCGCCCTCGTCCACGATGAGCCGGTCGCGGTAGTGGTCGAAGGAGCGCGGCACATCGCCGTTCGCCTCCTCGAACCGGATGCGCTCGAAAAGGCGATGGGCCGGTGCGTTGCCACGAGGACTGTCGTGCGTGAAGATATACGCCTCGCGGAGGACCATCTGCCCACGCGCCGCCGAGCGGTCGTACTCGAACATGCGGGCGAACGCCTCCCAGAAGAGCGCGAGGTCTTCCTGCGAGACACCGACTCGCTCACCGAGGTGCGGGCTGTAGAACCCGTGCCCTCGGTAGAGCGCGTAAGGGACGATGGCCTTCCGCCCGATCTCAGTCTTCCCCGTTTCTGCCCGCTTCTCCGTTGTCCGCGCCTGCCGCGTGATCGTGACCGAGAGAGGCAGGATCGGGTCCACCGAGCGCGAGAATGTGAGTTGCACCGGCCCGCGCACTTGCCCGGCGTTGTAGTCGCCGGTCGAGAGAACGGCTCCGAAGAGACGCACGTCGAGGTAGGCCGCGGCGACGTGTCCCTGAAGCTCGGGGACCACGACCTTGTTGTTCTTTGGCTTCGGGATGTCGTTCGCCTCGGCGGCCTCTTTGATCCGCGTATTGAGGGTCTTCTCGCTCTGAATGAAGATGTCGGCCCCGGCCATCTCGTGGGCGTAGTCGCGGATTTTGCGCTTGATGCAAACGTCGGTGACGAGGCCCTGCCGGGTCTCGGGGTCGAAGCGTGGCGTGTTGTCGCCGTCAGGGTCGCCGTTGGGGTTGCCGTCGGTGACGTCGAAGAGGAAGACGAAGTCGTGACGCTTCTCGGGGTCGGTGATGATGTGCTCAGTCATGGTCGGAAGGGGTCTCGGGGGTGGATGATGAGAAGAAGTCGGCGCGCTGCCGGTAGAAGCCGAGTGCGAACTGTGCTTGGCCGTGTAGGTCTAGAATGTGGGGGAAGCCACCGGACTTGTCGATCTCCGCCATCAGCCCGCGCAGCTCGCGCTCCCCACGATCCGGTGTCCACCGATAGTCTTTCTCATTCGGCTTGCTCGACCTTTGGGGACCTTCCGGGAGCTTAGGGAGATGCGCGACAGTCGCACGCTGAACAAGCGGCGTCAGGTAAGGCTCGGGGGCTGTGGATGCCGCTGCGAACACACGCTGAGTGACCGTCCGGTTGAGCGATGCTGAGGGGGTGCCTTCTTCGCCCTCCTTAGTTTTGACAACGTTGTCGGTCGTGAGAGCATCTTGCTGGATGCGACCGAGGACCGCGAGGAGCTTTCCGCAGAGGTACGCTTTTTCTCGTTCAGCAGAATCAGTCATGGCAGTACCGGGTTGGTGAGAGAGGGTGAGCTTGAGGAGGGCGGCGAGCGCGTGCTCCTGCCACCACGGCGCGTCGCCCTTGACGAAGAGGACGCGGAGCCGGGCGAGGCACGGCTGGAGGATGGTCTGCGGGAGTGGCGCATCCGCGAAGGCAGTGCGGAGGAGGTCACGCCCGAGATTCGGACTCCCGCCATCGAGCGCCTTCAGCGTCTGCTGGATCGAAACAGGATGCGGCTCGCCTCCACCCGGTCGGACGATGCTGGTCGCTTCGAGGAATGCGTCCAGCCTCTTCTTGACGTCCGCGAGGTCGAGCGCCAGCCACTCGCGCACGACGACGCGGTAGGCGTTCTTCGAGAGGATGGCGAGGTAAAACCCGACCTCATCCAGCCGCAAGCTCTCGCGCTTGGGTGCCCACGGAAGCTTCAGGAGGTTGTGGATCTGTTTGAGATCGCGCTCCGGCGCCTCGTCCTCGAAGCCGCGCCCAACCACATCACCGAGAGATGAGAGGAAGTCATCCGATTCGAAGACACCCTTGCCCGAAACCTCTACCGGGTCGTCCTCCCCTAGCCAGAATACAGCGGTGAGCGTGCGGAGGTCGCTCTCCTTGTCGTAGACGAGCGTCCGTTTGTGCCGCTCCGAGCGGGCGAGATACCCAAGCGCGCGGTTCGCCACGTCAGCCGCGTCGTAACTCACGCCGATGGACGCTTTCTTCGCCGCCCCTCCGCCTCCGACGTAGGAGACGTAAGCATCCTCGTTGAGTCCGAGCAGCGACGCCTTGCCCCGGAAGTAACCTTTGCCGGGAATGCGGTCCACGAGCGGCCGGTGCTCGCCCGTGATCGAACACGTCCCCTCGAACCCCTTCTTCTTGACCTCGGCGTCGAGCCACCCTGCCCACCACCGGCGAACGGCCTCATGCTCGAAGAGGTGCTCTCCTTTGAGCGGCCCGTCCATCATCTGGACTGATACCCAGTGGTCGGCCGCGACCTGCTCTAGCTGTGGGTCTTCGGTGAGGACGCCTTGGTCGAGCGCGTCACCGAGAAGGTGAATCGCGGCGACGAGATCGGAGTCCTCAATCGCCTCAGCTACCTCGTCGAGTCGGTGGCGGAACGCCTCGTGCTTCTTGGCAGCTTGGCGGTCCTGCTTCCCATCGTCCTTTTCATCGCGGCCCAGCACATAAGCGGCCGTGTCAACGAGAGGGTAGGCGAGAACGCCGCTCGTCCGGCCACTGTCGGGCCGAGGGCGCGCGCCGCCTCTCTCGCTCAGTTCGGCTTGAGGCGGGTAGCCAGGGTGCTTGGGCGGGCGGAGCGAGATCGTCCACCAGATCGGAGCAGCGTAGTCGGCGAAGCCGGGCGGTGGGAGTTCGCCTTTCTCGCGCAGGCGGAGGCCGAGGTCGTAGAGTTCAGTCAGCATGGCCTTCGAGGTGGTCTATCTCGTTGTAGAGGTGCTGGAACGGCTCCAGGTCGAGGACGCCGTACTCGACGCGGGCGTCGAAGAAGAGCGGGCGAGCCTGGCCCTTCACGACCCGCTTCTCCTTCCCGTTCTGCCGACGGAACGAAAGCCCGCCCTTTGCCTTGCCCGGCACGAAGGCGAGGTCGAACAGCATTGTCCCCACTTCGAGGTTGACGTTCTCGTTCGGGCCGTCTTTCTCGCCGGGAGGCGCGAAGTGAGCCGAGCACTCGCGCGTGCCGAGGTAGGGCCGGTGGAAGCACGAGCCGCGCTGGACGTGTCGCTCGGCTTGCTCGACGTACTTGGCGACGGGATCGGTGGCGTGGGGCCGGAGCCGGAGGTCGGCGTGGATCACGTAGCGCACGTCGCGGAGCATGAGCGCCGTCCGCTGCGTCCGCGCCCGCTCCACGACGACGGGCGAGGCCCCCTGCCGGTCCTTGATTTCATTGCGGAGCACGCTCACCGTCGACCCAGCCTTCGCTACGTCGATCCGGCGGATGCGATAGCGGAACTCTGGCTTCCAGAAAATGGCTTCCAGAACGCCGCGCGCCGCGCTCGGGGTGATGACGGGATAGCTCACGCGCTCGACGCGGAGGTCCGGTCGGGAGAAGAGGGCGAGGTCGCCCCAGACGCTGACAGAGAGATCAGGCATAGTGTGATGGACAGTCATGCAACAAGTAACGGCGAAGGTCTGCCGCCTGCCTGTCATCATGTTCAGAAGATGAGAGGTTCGTAGGCGAGGTCAGCTGGATCGTCGAGCGTGAGGGGCAGCCCAAGTAAATTGTCGTAAGAGCCGCGCCAGACGTGGAGTAACTCGTCGAGGGTTTCGAGGTGAGGGCTTGCCTCGAATTCCCGGAGTTGGTGGCGGTACACGCTGACCGTGAACGGCCCGAGCCGTCGCCACGCGTAGCGGTCGGGGCTCTCGGTCCACCGTGCGAGCCGCGTCAGAGCGGCGTCGGAGAGCGCGTCGTCCTCAGTCCAGTCGCGGCACACAAACACGGGTACCGTGTCCTGCGGGATGAGCCGGTACTGCTCCTGCGTGGTCTCGAAGTCGAGCGCTCCCCGAGCAGGCTGCACCCCGTACTTGTCGAGCTCGCCGCCCGCGCCGGTCTCGCTGAACAGCAGGCCGAAATACTCGTCGAGCGCCTCGTTCGAGAGTGGCTCTTCGCGGTGACGGAGCGCATCACGGGCGAGGCCGGTCCCACTCCGGTACGGGTTGTCTCGGGGGAACCCTCCGCCCTCTGGCTCGAAGACAACGAGCCGCCCGCCCCGGTGCCCGAGGTCGTTCTCGCGGTTGCACCGTCCCGCTGCCTGCACGATCCGGTCGAGCGGCCCGAGCGCACGGTAGACGACGGGGAAGTCTATGTCCACACCCGCCTCGACGACTTGCGTCGAGATGAGCCGGACCGGCAGCCCGGCTTCGAGCCGCTGCCGAACCCGGCGGAGCACCTGCCGTCGGTGCGCGCCGCACAGCAGCGTCGAAAGGTGCAACAGCCCCTCGGCCTTCCGCAAGCGCAGTTCCTCGGCGAGTGCGACCGCATCGCGCCGGGCGTTCAGGATGATGAGCACTTGGTCCAACCCACGCTCCTCCACGATCTCATCTGCAATCTGCGCGAGTGGGACCGGCCCGAGGCGAGGTTCCACACGAACGCGCTCCAGCGCTTCGAAGTGATCGGGGTGCTGCGGAACGATCTCTGTGATCGGGACACCCTGGATCGGCGGCAGCGCATCGGACTGCTCGAAGCCGGGCTGGGTCGCCGTGCAAAGGACAACACTTGCGCCGTAGTCGTCTACGAGGGCGCGGAGCACGTCGAGCGTGGGGAGGAGAACATAGAGCGGAAGTGCTTGCGCCTCGTCGAGCACGATCACACTCCGGGCGAGCCGGTGAAGCTTGCGGGCGCGACCGGGATACCGAGTGAAGAGGCTCTCGAAGAGCTGCACCGTCGTCGTGAGCACGAGTGGAGCATCCCAGTTCTCCGTCGCTAGCCGGTGGAGCGTGGTCTTCTCGTCCTGCCGCTCGCGCTCCTGTTCCGGCGGCTCGGGTGTCTGGCTATGGTGGACGAGCACGTTCCGCACCTCGAGGATGTCCGCGTAGACCGCCGCCGTCTGGTCGATGATGCTCGTGTAGGGAATGGCAACGATGACACGGTCGAGATGGTTAGCGCGAGCATGCTCTAGTGCGAATGCGAGACCGCTCCGGGTCTTCCCGCCACCTGTTGGAACGGTCAGCCGAAAGAAGCCCGGTGAACTCGTCGCTTCGGCGAGGCAGGCATCGTAGACCTCGCGCCGAATCCGGTTAACCTCCGAGTTGGGATCGTCGAGTCCGCCCATAAAATCCCGCTGTGCTCGCTCCAGTCGTTCGGCGAGAACGTTGAGCGATTCGAAGCCTTCGCGTCGCGCCGCTTTCTTCTCGTTGAAGTGGCGCTCCGTGTCGAGGTAGTCGGCGTCGGCGAGGGCCGAGAGTACCATGCGAGTGCGAAGCTCTCGGCGGTGCGGATCCTCCGGCACGGCGAATCGCTGCATGGCACCGGCCTCCAGGTGCCGAGCCAGTTCGTGATAAGGCGACAGATCAGCCTCATCGGCGGCCTCCATCAACTGCGGCTCCAACGACCCCGGCGACTTCAGCCCGGCGTGATGGGCGGCGATGGGAAGCGCGAGGTCTTTCCAGGCATCCCCCAGGCTCTTCCTACAAAGTCGGGCGAGGATCGCCCCCCAAATTGCGTGAGAGCCGGGCGATGAAGGCGACTTCCGGCCCTCCCGCTTTGCACGGTCGCACGCGAGGAGGTACTCCTGAAACTCCGGCCATGCCTTCCCGAGATCGTGCCACAGACCAGCCCACCGGGCGAGCGCGGCAGCGGACTTTGCATGTTCGCCCTTCCCGAAGCGTGCGGCGAAATCTGCTGCTTCGTCCGCCACATCACTGAGGTGAGCGTCCAGCGGATGCCACTCGTCGCGATCATTGGGTGTGTGGGCGTGCAGGGAAACAGACACGACAAGCGGGTTGGATGATTCAGAACCGTAGACACGAGCAGACTGAAAACGTAACCTCCAAACTGGCGGCGACCCCCGAAGGAGCCGCCGCCAATTCATCTCAGCATGGTCTGGACCTACGTTTCAATCCTCACCGGACAAGGCACTTGCGCGCTGGGTTGTGAGCGGAGTACCTTACTGATGTTGTTCGTAGGACCAGAACATAATGCAAACTGTTGTTGTAGCGCAAGCCCCCGTCTTCTCGAAAAAGAGTGTCCGACAGGCCGTCGCATGAGTAACGACGAAACGCCTATCACGCGCCAGTCCGGAGAAGACTCCGCCATAGAGTTCTGCTTCGGCTTGCTGAGGACCAAAGTGCCGACCAATGAGCACTGGGCGATCAAAGTGCTCGCCCTGTTGCTCATGTTTCTACTCGCAGCGGGGATGATAGCCGCCGCTACGCTCGGCGGCGCAGGTATACTCTCCGAACTTCTGGTTTTGATCGCCTAACCGGTCGCATGAGCCTCGCATCGTTCTCGTCCAGCCTCGAGCCCCCACACCGCCAGCCGCTGAGCAAGCGCCGCTGATTTAGACACGCGGGGGCGACCGATGACGGCCGCCCCCGCGGAGTTGCTTCGATGATGGTGAGGCTTAGGAGACGGCCAGTCCGACCTCGGCCTCTTCGCGGGCGAGCTTCTGCTTGACCTGGGACTCGATCCACTGGTAGGTCCGGTCGAGGCCGTCTTCGAGCGCGATCTGCGGCTCCCAGCCGAGGACCTCCTTCAGCTTGTCGTTGTTGGAGTTGCGGCCGCGGACGCCCATCGGCCCGTCGATATGGACCTGCTCGACCTCGACGCTGGCCGCGTCGGCGGCGATCTGCGCGAGGTGGTTGATCGTCACCATCCGGTCGCGGCCGAGGTTGAGCGGCTCGGTGCAGTCGCTCATCATGAGGCGGTAGACGCCCTCGACGCAGTCGTCGACGTGCATGAACGAGCGGGTCTGCTCGCCGTCGCCCCAGATCTCGATCTGCGGCGCGCCGCCGGGGGCGCCCTCCTTGCCGCCGAGGAGCTTGGCGTAGGCTGTCTTGCGGCACATCGCCGCCGGGGCCTTCTCGCGCCCGCCCTGCCAGGTCCCGAGCTCGCCGTAGACGTTGTGGAAGCGCACCGTCCGCGTCTCAATGCCGTACTGCTTGTTGTAGTGGTAGGCGAGCTGCTCGGTGATGAGCTTCTCCCAGCCGTAGGCGTCCTGCGGCTGCGCCGGGTAGGCGTCCTCCTCCTTGAGCGGCTTCACCTCGGCCTCGGTCTGGAGGTACTCCGGGTAGATGCACGCGCTCGACGTGTAGAGGTAGTGCGTGACGCCGTTCAGGCGCGCGGCCTCCATCGTGTGCGTGTTGATCAGGATGTTGTTGTGGAGGATCTCGGCGTGGTACTTCGAGATGAACCCCATCCCGCCCATGTCGGCCGCGAGCGCGTAGACGTGGTCGATGCCGCGCGTAGCCTGGAGACAGTTGGCCCGGTCGCGGAGGTCGAGCAGCTCGAACTCGTCGGCACGCGTCGCCTCGAACTCCGGCTCCTTGATGTCCACGCCGCGGACCCAGTAGCCCTTGTCCTTGAGGTAGTTCACGAGGTGGTGGCCGATGAAGCCGCCGGCCCCAGTGACGAGGACCTTCGTGTTCGCGTGGCTCGTGCCGTTGGTTGCGTTGTTCATGCTGTTGGCTGGGTATAGTAGCGTGGACGGAACATAAAAACGGCCCGCCGCCCCGGCGAGGGACAGCGGGCCGCCAGACGTCTTAGTTCAGCGAGAGGTAGCCCATCTCGTTGAGGTCGGCCACGATCTTCTCGACGGCCTCCTCGACGGACATCTCCTGCGTCGGGATGTCGATCTCGGCGTCGGTCGGGGCCTCGTAGGGGTCCGAGATGCCGGTGAACTCCTTGATGATGCCGGCGCGGGCCTTGGCGTAGAGCCCCTTCACGTCGCGCTCCTCGCAGACTTCGAGCGGGGTCGAGACGAAGACCTCGACGTAGCCGCCGCCGGCCTCGATGGCCTCGCGGTTGGCGCGGCGGTCGGCCTCGTAGGGCGCGATCGGGGCGCAGACGGCGATGCCGCCGTGCTTCGTGATCTCGCTCGCCACGTAGCCGATGCGCTGGACGTTCGTCGAGCGGTCCTCGCGCGAGAAGCCGAGACCCTTCGAGAGGTTGGTCCGCACCACGTCGCCGTCGAGCAGCGTCACGTTGCGGCCGGACTCCATCAGGCGGTCGACGAGCGCGTTGGCGACGGTGCTCTTGCCCGAGCCGGAGAGGCCGGTGAAGAAGACCGTGAAGCCCTGCTCGCTCTTCGGCGGGTGGCTGATCTTGAGCTCGCGAACGACCTCGGGGTAGGTGAACCAGCTCGGGATCTCCTCGCCGTTGGCGAGCATCTCGCGCTGCTGCGTGCCGGAGATATTCTCGAACGTCTTGCCCTGCTCGTTCGCCTCGTCGATGGGCATGTAGGCGTCGTCCTCGGGGACGTAGACCATCAGCCGGAACGGCACCATCTCGACGCCGATCTCGTCCTGGTACTGCTGGAACAGCTCCTGCGCGTCGTAGGGGCCGTAGATCGGCTGGCCGTCGGAGCCGTTGCCCGGGCCGGCGTGGTCGCGCCCGACGACGAGGTGGGTGCAGCCGTAGTTCTTGCGGATGAGGCCGTGCCAGACGGCCTCGCGCGGGCCGGCCATGCGCATCGCGAGCGGGAGGAGGCTGAGCATCGCCTGGCCCTCGTCGTACTGCTTCAGGATGGCCTGGTAGCAGCGGACGCGGGTGTAGTGGTCCACGTCGCCCGGCTTAGTCATCCCGACGACCGGGTGGATGAGGAGCGTCCCGCCGATCTCCTCGGCCGCGCGGCTCGTGAGCTCGTAGTGCGCCCGGTGCATCGGGTTGCGCGTCTGGAAGGCCACGACCTTGTTCGAGTCGAGGCTCTCGATCTTGTCCCGGAGCTCGGCCGGGGTGTGGCGGAGGTCCTTGTAGTCGTAGTGCATCGGGAGCTGCACGCCTTCGAGCGGGCCGCCGAGGTACACGTCGCCCGCCTGCTCCATGAGGTAGGCCACGGCCGGGTGCTTTTTGTCGGTCGTGCCGAAGACCTCGGTCGCCTCGCGCTCCTTGTCCGGCGTCCAGCGGCTCTCGACGGTCATGATCGCGAGGAGGAGGCCGGTGTTATCGCGGAGCGCGACGCGGTCACCTTCCTTCAGGTCGCCGGCCGTCTCGCCGCTCACGTCGAGCGTGATCGGCATCGGCCAGAGCGTGCCGTCGGCGAGGCGCATGTTCTCGACAACGCCGTTGTAGTCGGCCTCGTTCAGGAAGCCTTTGAGCGGGGAGAAGCCGCCGTTGAGGATCAGTTCGATGTCGCAGGCCTGGCGCGGGGTCAGCGCGATCGAGGGAAGCTCGTGCGCCGCTTCGAGGGCGGCCTCCGGGTCGGCACCGGCCACGAGGTCGCAGAGGGTGCCGCCGTGCGGCGCGATGAGGGAGGTCTCTGTCATTACAGGAAAGGGGGTTGCGGGGAAAAGGGGAGTGCGGAAAATGACCTAAAAGGTCGTCGGGTTCAAGCCGGACGGCATTCTCCTTACAAACTGCTCACGCGCATCATGCGCTTTCCACACAGCATATCGTCCGCGCGCTGCCCGCCGTTTAACCGGCGGATTGTTTCTTCACGGCTGAGCCTGCCGCACAGCGGCCGACGCGGGCGGCGAGGGGGCTGCGGGACGTGAGCCGGCGCACCGACGGTCATGCGCCGGCACAGCCACCGGGACCGTAGATTGGGGCTCACCTACCCCCTAATCCCCATGCGCTTTTTCCTTCTCCTCACGCTCCTGACCCTGGCCGCCTGCGGCACCGACACGGCCCCCGCCAGCGACCCGCCGATCTCCTCCTCGTCCGAGGCCGCAGAAGCCGACGGCTCCGCCGAAGAAATGGAAGAGAACATGTCGACCGAGGTCATGGCCGAACCAGCCATGGCAGACCCCGAGGTGCTCGGCGAAGGCACGTTCGCGGGTGCGAGCGGCCACGACGTAGAGGGCCGCGCGCTCCTCTACCGGCTCGACGACGGCTCGCACGTCGTCCGCCTCGAAGGGCTCGACTCGGACAACGGTCCAGACCTGCGCGTCTGGCTCGTGACGGACCTCGACGACAAGACCAACGGCCCCATTGACCTCGGCACGCTCAAGAGCACCCGGGGCGACCAGAACTACACCGTCCCCGCCGACGCCGACGTGTCGAACGCGGCCGGGGTCTCCGTCTGGTGCCGCGCGTTCTCGGTCGAGTTCGGCACAGCCACGCTGTAACCGTTTTCCGAAGGCCCTCGCCTCCGCCTGCGGTTCGCCGAAACGAGCGCCGCAGGCGGAGGCGTTTGCGTTTGCCAGGCCCGCTGACCGGAAAGCGGCGGTTCTGAGAAGCTGTTCGGATTTATGATCGCGGGCTACGAGCGGCTGCGGAACCGACCGGCCGCGTCGCGCTGCATCGCCGAACCTCGCGGTTCGTCTGCTTCACGCTTCTTGCCGGATCGGCTCCTCGCTCGCTCTCGCCTCCTAACGCTGAAAACCCGAACAGCTTCCGACTTTTCTAGGCCGATCCGGCAAAAAAAGTGTACGGGGTGTAAACCAAACAGGCAGGCGCTCGTTATTTAGATCCAGTCTAGGCACATCCAAGCACCTCGCAGTCGTGGCCAGTCTCCCTCCTGGCGTCTGCACCGCTCCGTCCACCGGCAGCCGACCGCCCGCGGACCCTACCGACGCCTCCCTCCTCGACCGGATCGCCGGCGGCGACGAGACCGCCTTCCGGGACCTCTTCCACCGCTACCACAGCGCGCTCCGCGCCTTCGCGGCTTCCATTGCCGGGGAGGCCGACGCCGACGAGGCCGTCCAAGACGTCTTCGTCGGGCTCTGGCACCGCCGCGGTGCCCTCTCGGCCGACCCGTCGCTGCGCGCCTACCTCTTCCGGGCCGCCCGGAGCCGCGCGCTCAACGTGCGGCGGGGCCGCCGGCGCTGGGCGCTCCGGTTCTCGGGCCTCGACGCAGCTGAGACCGTCGCCGCCCCGCCGTCCGGTGGCGGGGAGGTTTCGCAGGCCGTCGCCGAGGCCGTGGCGCGGCTTCCAGAGCGGCAGCGCATGGCCTTCCAGCTTCGGCACAGCCACGGGCTCTCGTACGCCGAGATCGCCTCGGCGATGGCGGTGACGCCGAAGACGGTCGAGAACCACCTTGCCCGTGCGCTGCGGACCCTCCGGTACGCGCTCTCCCCGGAGCTGGCCCACCCGTAGAGGACGTGTGGCCGGCGGACCTCGGATCGCCTCAGGAATGGCCTGGTCAGGACAGGCTCCCCGGGCAAGGCGCTGCAGCCTGTCGCTGTCGGTGCGTCGGACGCAGCCCGCCGGGAGGGCAGCGGCAGCGTGCCGGCGAAATTTGTTTAGCCAAGAAAAGGTGAAGGGCTGGGGGTTGGCGCGGGGGTGCGGTGCTCTGCGCGTGAGGACCTAGCGGCACGCGCCGCTCAGCCACGCTCACTTCAGACGCGACGCCCCCCCTCACGCGCGCCGGCCGATGCTCCCCAGGCTAGCGCACCTCTCTCACCCTTCTTCGTGATCGCGGCACGCAGACTACCGCCGCATCCACCCCACCTCGCTTCGGGACTCCCGTCCCGGCACCTCTTCCGCGCGCGGCATGAGCCATGACGACTGGATACGCATCCTGCGCTACCTCGACGGCGGTGCCACGCCGGCCGAGCGCGCCGAGACGGAGCGCTGGCTCGACGCCGACCCCGCGCGGCGCGACTCGTTCGAGGCCGCCCGGGCTGTCCACGAGGCCGCGAGCGGAGCGGAGCCTCCGGCCGCGCCCGCAGGGTCGGGTCCGGCCAACTGGGCCGCCGTCCGGCGCGAGATGCGGCGGCCCGCCCCCGGCACCCGCCGCTCCTCCGACCGCGAGGCGGCCCGCCCCGTCCGCCGCCGGTGGGCCGTCCCGACGGGTATCGCTGCCGCAGCCGTCCTCGCCGCCGGCCTCTGGGCGGCCGTGCTTACGCCCGAGGGCGATCCCGACGGCCGGAAGGTCTGGACCACCGGCCCCGGTGAGTCCCGCGAAGTCGTACTAGCCGACGGCTCGCGCGTCGTGCTTTCCCAGGAGTCGATGTTCATCCAGTTCCATCCAGCGCACCGTCGGTTTGCGCTGGAGGGAGCAGCTCTGTTCGAGGTCGTCCCCGACCCGGACCGTCCGTTCTCGGTCTCGACGGCGCAAGGCGGTGTGCAGGCCCTCTCGACGACGTTTGCCGTCCGCGCGCGCGCGGGAGAAGAGACGATGTTCGTCTCCGTCGAGGAGGGGCGCGTCGGCCTCACAGCCACCATCGAGCTCTATCCGAGCGTCGGCGACATACCCGCCAAGCTGACACTCGGCGCTGGCGAGTCGGCCCAGGCCGGTGCCTGGACGTGGCCCGTCCAGGTCGAGGCTACGCTCGAAGACATCCTCGCCACGTCCACGAAAGGCCAGGCATCTGAAGAAGACCAGACGTCCGCGGAAGGCCTGACACGTCCGCCGCTCTCGCCTCAGCCTGAGAGTCTGTCCAGATCGGCTGGGACCCCCACCCACCTCCCCCCTGCTATTCCGGTGCGAACTCGCACCTCTCGGCTGCTCTAGCTGGAGCAGCCCAACCCTCTCCCGTCCTCTCTCCCGCTATGCGAGCTCTCGCTCTGCTTCCCCTGTTGCTCGCTGCAGCCATGTCGTTTGCCCCAGCCGCATTCGCGCAGACGGGCACCGTCGCCGGACGCGTCACCGACGCCGAGACCGGCGCTCCGCTCCCCGGTGCCGCCGTCCTCGTTGCTGGCACCGAGCGCGGCGACGCCACCGACGCTGACGGCGAGTTCACTATCCGCGCCGTGCCGGTGGGCGAGCAAACCATCGAGGTCAGTCTCCTCGGCTACGAGACGGCCCGCGAGGCGGTCACCGTCGGCCGCGGCGAGACGGCCCGCGTCGAGGTCGCGCTCTCGGAGTCGTCGATCGGGCTGGACCGGGTGGTGGTGGAGGCCGAGAGCGAGGCCGAGCGGATCGAGGCGACGGCGCAGGCCGTAGCGGTCCTGGACCTCCGCGAAGCCCGTGTGCAGGCAGCGGACCTGGGCTTGGTGCTTGCCCAGACGCAGGGCGTGGCGGTGCAGCGCAGTGGCGGACTCGGCTCCGGCGCGCGGTTCTCGCTCAACGGCCTCACCGATGACCAGATCCGGTTCTTCCTCGACGGCCTGCCGCTGGAGTTGGCAGGGTATCCGTTTGGGATCGCCAACGTGCCGGTGAGCCTCATCGGGCGCGTCGAGGTCTACAAGGGCGTGGTCCCGATCCACTTTGGGGCGGATGCGCTCGGTGGGGCAGTCAACCTCGTCACGAAGGACCTGGTGGACGTCGTGCAGGGCTCGGCGTCGTACCAGACGGGGTCGTTCGGGACGCACCGGACGACGGGGGACCTCGGCTTCCGGAGCGCCGAGAGTGGCCTGTTCGTGCGCGGCGGCGGGTTCTACGACTTCGCGCGCAACGACTACGAGGTGACCGTCCAGGTCGCCGACGAGCTAGGGCGCCCGTCTCAGGTGACCGTGCCTCGCTTCAATGACCGCTACCGGGCAGGCGGTGCCAACCTGACCCTGGGCGTGGCCGACCGCCCGTGGGCCGACGAACTCAGCGTTCGGGGCTACGTCACGGACTTCGCCAACCAAATCCAGAACAACGCCCTGATGACGGGCCTGCCGTATGGCGAGGCGGAGTCTTTGGGGACGGCTGTGGGCGCGAACGTGACGTACCGCGCGAAGGTGGCCGATCGGGGTTTCGTCGATGCGGTTGGCGGGTACACGAGCACAGCGCGGCGTCTTTCCGACGTGTCGAATTGCCGATACAACTGGTTCGGCGAGTGCTTCACGGAGGTGGGACGCCCCGGCGAGGTCATTCGCAATCGGGGGACCGACCGGACGATCTGGGACGATGACGCCTTAGCTCGGCTCAGCGTGGCCTGGCTGCTTGGCGACCGCCATCGGGTGGAAGCGACGACTGCGCCCACGTTCAACTGGAGGACGGGCCGGGACGCGCTGATCACCCAGGGCACGGACCTCCTGTCGGGCGACGCGCGGCTGACGACCTGGGTGAGCGGGCTCCAGTACCAGTACAGTGTGCCTTCGGGGCGCTTCGAGAGCCGGCTCTTCGTCAAGGACTATCGCCAACTCGCCACGTCCACCCTTCCTGACCGGCAAGGCTTTTCTCAGGTTCGGTACCGCACGACCAACAGCCTCGCCGGCATTGGGAACGTGACCCGGATGGCATGGACGGACCGGCTGTCCACCAAGGCTTCCTACGAGTGGGCAACGCGGCTTCCCCGACGGGATGAGTTCTTCGGCAACGGCCTGAACGTGAGCGCGAATCCGGAGCTGCTGCCCGAGCGGAGCCACAATGCCAACGTCGAAGTGAAGTTCTCGAGCGCACGCGGGGCCCGGACGCCGTGGGCCCTCGAAGCGAACGGCTTTCTGCGCGCGACGGAGAACCTCATCGTGCTCGTGCCCGAGAACGAGTTCTTCGAAGCGTTCACCAACGTGTTCAACGCGACCTCCGTCGGCATCGAAGCGCGGGGCCGGACGTCGCTGCTCGACACCCGGCTTGCCCTCGACGTGAACACGACCTACCAGTCGTTTCGCAACACGTCGCGCGAAGGGCTGCTCGCTTCGTTCCGAGGGGATCGGATTCCGAACCGCCCCTACTACTTCGCCAACGCGGCGGCGCGCTACCGAGCAGACTCGCCCGTGCGGCGTGGCGATGAGGTCGCCGTCTTCGCTAGCACGCGCTACGTCCACCGCTTCTTCCGGTCCTGGGAGAGCGCGGGGCGGCGGGACACAAAGCGCGAGATCCCGTCCCAGACCACCATCGCTGCGGGCATCACCTACGAGTCCGGGGTCGCGCAGACGCGCTGGGCGCTCACCGGCGAGGTCCAAAATCTGACCAACGCCACGGTCTTCGACTTCTTCGGGGTGCAGCGCCCCGGCCGCGCCTTCTACCTCAAACTCACCACGCAACTCTAGCGCACTGCTGTGCACGCGCTGTCACCGACGTGCGGCCTGTGCCCTGCGTCTATCACCCGCCTGAACCGGCACCTGACTGGTTCACGTGCATCACTGGGGAGCTTTCCCCACATAACCACAAGCCCATGACCACGAAGATTTCTGCCCGTACTGGTGCCACACGCACCTGGGGCAACCGCTTTGCCGCAGCACTCGTCGCCCTGCTGGCGCTCACCGTCGTCGCGTGCGACTCGACGGATTCCGACCCCAATCCCGACCCTGGTCCTGGTGAATTTGCACAGGGCGTGCTGTTCGCCTTCTCTGCGGAAGGCCCCGACGAGGAGACGCTGTTCATCGGGGTTTACGAAGACGTCCCGACGTCCGTCGACCTCTCGGAGATGGTTGAGGTGGGGGGCGAAGACGCCTCCGTGTTCACCATCGGGGACGACATTTTCGTCTCGGACGGTGAGGGGATCTACACGAAGTACGTCGTGGACCGGACGGACCTGAGCATCTCCATCGAAGGCCAGCTCAACCTGACGGGCCTCGGGATCACGGGTGAACTCGGCAACCCCGTCGCGTTCTCCGACACGGAGGCCTACCTGGTGGCCTACAATGCCGGCAGCGCTGGCAAGGTGGTCGAGTTCAACCCGCAAGACCTCACCCAGGGGGCCACTGAGGTCATCGACTTTGAGCCATTGTCGACGGATGGCTGGGCCTCAGACAACGCCTTCGTTGGCGCGTTTCGGTACGTCAAGGGCGATGGCACCATCATGGCACCCATCGTCAACGTGGACCTGACCGACTTCACGCACCCCTTCGAGTCCCAGGTATTCGTCTTTGACACGCGAACGAACACGGTCCGGTACGAGACCGACGCCCGGGCGACAGGCAACAGCGACCGGTTCCGGGACATAGGGGACGGGTCGTACCTCACGTTCCCGGCGTGGTACGTCAGCGTGTATCCGTACTTCGCCGACCTGCCCGACTCGTCTGGCGACCCGCTGACGCTGCTCCGCGTCCGCCCTGATGGCACGCACGATCCCACCTTCTCCCTCGACCTCAGCGAGGCCATTGACGGCGTGCTGTTCATAAACCAGGTCCCGTTCGTCGTCGATGGCGAGGTCGTCGTGACGCACTACCCGGCCGACACGCCGATCCCGGAAGAGTGGCCGGAGCTCTTCGACTTCAACACGGTCAACACGGTCGTGAACCTGGAGACGGGGGCGACCCGTCCGTTCAACGCCCTCCAGGAGTACAGCCGGTTCAACCCGTACGGCACAGTCAACGGCGTCCGGTACATCTCTGGCATTCCACTCGATCTGGAAAACGGTCCCCGGGACGTGCTCGTCCAGAACTCCATCGAGAGCTACACCGTCGTGCTCTCGACCCGGGACGGGTCCCCCGAGTCCATCGAGCAACTCTGGGGCCCTGGGATGGACAGCTAGGCCGCGGTAGCAGCAGACACAGCGTGCCTGCTTGCTAGCCGTGTCCGGCTGGGGCCTCGATGGGCTACGCTCCGTCGGGGCCCCACCTCTATCTGGAACTTGCGCGCCCGTCCGGCACTCAAGGGCACCCAAGCTCGCCGATCCGGGGCCTCTCCTGCCGTCCCCACGTTTGCACCTGCCCCATGAGCTACGCCTCTCCCTCTGCGACGCCTGAGCGCAAGACCAATGCGCTGCGTGCGGCTGCTGGTCACCCGGCTTCGCAGGTTGTACAGCGCGTGCTCCTCGCCGTCGTCGGAGGCTACCTCCTCGTCGAGTCGGGGACGGCGCTGCTGGCGTGGGTGCTCGCCACGCTCGGCATGGCGCGCAGCGAGGCCGTCGTCTCGGGGATGCTCCTCGCCATCGTCCTGTACCTCCTTATCCTCATCTGGGCCTTCGCCGAGCGGAAACTCGTCCGGCTGTGGCTCGTGCTCGGCGGCGGCACGCTCGTCGCCGTCGGCCTAGCGCAGGCCGTCGAGGCCATGGCCAGCGCGGGTGGCTAGACCTACCCTCACCCCACTGACCTGACACCACCAGCGCGATGAAAGAGACGTTTCGGCTCTCGATGCTGTGGCTCCACACCTGGGCGGGCGTGGTGCTGGGCGGCCTCCTCTTCGCCATCTTCTGGATGGGGTCGCTGAGCGTCTTCAACCGGGAGATCGACCGGTGGATGATGCCCGAGACGCGCATCGCGGCACCCCCGGCCGACTTAGACCTCGATGCCTTCGCCGCCCAGGCCGGCGAGACGCATCCGGAGGCGACCGAGTGGTTCCTCGTCATGCCACGCGAGCGCATCCCCTTCGCTCACCTCTACGTGCGCGATACCACAGGCGCCTTCAGCGACCGGTCTCGCCTCGACCTCACCACAGGCGAGGCGATCCCCGAGCCCGAGACGCTGGCCGGGACCGGGTTCATCTTCCCGTTCCACTACTCGCTCCACCTCGGATGGAAGCGGCTGGGGTACTGGATCGTCGGCCTAGCCGGGATGGCGATGATGGTGCTGCTCATCTCCGGCGTCGTGGTCCACATCCGGCTCTTCAAGGACTTCTTTACGCTCCGGCCCGAGAAGAAGCTGGCCCGCAGCACGCTCGACCTCCACAACCTCTCGGGCGTGCTCGCGCTCCCGTTCCACTTCCTGATCGCGCTCTCGGGCGTCGCCATCTTCGTCAACGTCTACTTCCCGCAGGCGGCCGACCTCGCCTACGCCGACGAGGAGGAGCCGCGCACGGAGTTCTTCAACGAGGCCTACGACCACTACGAGCGCGAGCCGGCCGGCGTCCCGGCCACGGAAACAGCCTCGCTCGAAACGATGTGGGCGACCGTCGAGGCCGAGTGGGGCGTCCCGCCCTACCTCGTCCGGTCGTTCCACCCCGGCGACGCCAACGGCTTCGTCTCGATGCGGCGCGGCTACCAGGACCACGTCCACTACGACCGCAACGTGATCTACTTCGACGCGGTGACCGGGGAGGAGCTGCACCGCTTCGTGACCGAGCCGGTGATGACGGCGCAGCACTTCCTGACCGGCCTGCACCTGATCCAGTTCGACCACTGGGCGCTGCGCTGGCTCTACTTCCTCGCGGGCCTCTCCGGGTGCGTCTTGATCGGCACCGGCTTCGTCTACTGGTTCGAGAAGCGGCGCTCGAAGCACGACGAACTCAGCCCGACCGGCCTCCGCATCGTCGAGGTGCTAACGGTCGGCAGCGTGACCGGCATCATGGTCGCCACCGTCGCTTTCTTTGTTGTCAACCGCGTGCTCCCGCTCGGGGCCGAGTTTGCTGGGCAGGAGCGGGCAGCGCTCGAGGTGTGGACGTTCTACCTCGTCTGGCTCGTCACGTTCGCCCACGTCGGGCTGCGGCGCTGGCGCGGGGCAGAGATGCGGGTGGCGTGGCGCGAGCAGACGTGGGTGCTGGCCGCGCTGTGCGCGGTAGCCCCGCTGCTGAACGCGGTCACGACGGGCGCGCACCCGGTGCAGACGTTTGCGGACAAGCAGTGGGCGGTCTTCGGGATGGACCTGCTGCTGGTGGCGACGGCGGTGCTGGCGGTCGTGGTCGCCCGGCGGCTCGGTCAGTCGAAGGACGAAGCCGACGTAGTAGCCCAAGCCCGCCCACCGTCGCGCCCACGTCCGGCGGCGGTGCCGAACGCGGGCGACGGAGCCTCGGCCGTCCCTTCGCCTGTCGCCGTTTCCCCGCTCACGAAGGGGCACCCCGATGCCTGACACCCTCCTCACCGACGGTCTTCTGCTCGCAGCCGGCATCGCTGTGGCTTACGTCGGCTTTGCCCTTCTCGCGCTGAGCCTGGACCGGAACTGGAAGAAGGTGACGAAGGCCGTGCCGCCTGCGTCGTGGACGCCGTCGCGGGCGGCGGGCTACGTGCTCCTCGGGCTGGCGGTCGTGCCGCTCTTTCTCCGGGACGAGGTGGTGAGCTTTGCGATTGTGTCGTGGGTGCTGTGGCTGGGCGTGGCGGCGCTGGCTGTGGCGTTCACGCTCACATGGCAGCCGGGGTGGCTGGGCGCGCTCGCCGGTGCGCTGGCGTCCGGCCCGCCCGAGGCGAGTCCACCGGCCAAGAGGCCACCCGGCGCTCCCCGTCCGGGCAAGCCCCCACCTGGGAAGCCCCCGACCGGGAAGCGGCCACCTACCGCCTCAACGCCTGGCCCGAGATAGAAGCCCTGCGGATGCACGCCGCGAGCGCGTCGATGCCGTCGGCGAGGCGGGGGCCTGGCCGCGAGACGAGGTCGGGGGAGACGCCGCAGACGCGGCCTTCGACGCGCGGGCCCCACACCGGCTGCGCGGCCCGGAGGTCGGCCGCCACGTAGTCCTCCTCCAGCACCACGACCACGTCGGGCGACTCGGCCACCACCCACTCGGGCGAGAGCGTCGTGCCTTCGCCGGGGAGGCCGGCCGTGACGGAGCGCCCGCCGGCGAGCGCGACCATCTCGTGGACGTAGCTCGCCCCGCCGAAGACGTAGAGCGGGCCGTCGCTGATGAGCACGAGGGCGGTCGGGGCGTCGGGTCCGGCGAGGGCGTGTCGGCTGAGCCGAGCCTCTAACTCCAGGGCCGCCGCTTCGGCTTCGTCCGCCGTGCCGAGGAGGTCGCCGAGGCGGCGGAGCCCGCGCGAGACGTCGGCGAGGCCACCGAACGAAAGGTAGACCGCCGGTACGCCGAGCGCCGTGAGCGCGTCGCCCTCGCTGACATCGTTGACCTGGTCGGTTCCCACGACGAGGTCGGCACCGAGGGCGAGGAGCCGCTCGCGGTCGAGGGGGTAGGTCGAGATCGCGGGGAGGGCGCGGACGGCCTCGGGGTAATCGTCGTAGAGCGTCCGGGCCGCCAGCCGGTCTAGCCCACCCGCCGCCGCGACCATCTCGGTCACGCTCGGCGCGAGGGTGACGACGCGGCGAGGCTCCGCCGGCACCTGCACGGTCCGGTCGAGGTCATCGGTGAACGCCCGCGTGGCCGTCGGCGCATCGGGCGCATCGGTACGGCACCCGGCGAGGACAGTCAGGGCAGCGACGAGGAGGGCGAGGCGGAAGGTCATAGCGGCCGGTTGAGGACGAGCAGTTCGGGTGGCGCGAGGCGGACGGTCGTGAGCGCCCCGTGCGCGACGGCGAGGCGAAAGGCGTACCCGGCGTCGAGGCCGAGGAGGCGGACGAGCACCGCCCGGATCGGCCCGGCGTGGGCGACAGCGACGGTCTCGCCCTGCGCGTTGAGCGCGTCGAGCCATGCCTCGGCCCGGGCCTCGACATCGGCGAACGACTCGCCGCCGGGTGCGGGCGTCCGGGTCCAGTCGGCCATCCACGCCGCGAGCGCATCGCCGTCGGTACGCTCGATCTCCTCCCACGTCTTGCCGTCCCACCGGCCAAAATCCACCTCGGCGAGCGCCGGCTCCGTCTCGACCGGCAGCCCCCACGCCTCGGCGAGCGCGGCGGCCGTCTGCTGTGCCCGCGCGAGCGGACTCGCCACGAGGCGGGCAGGTGGCGGGTGCGGCCATGCTTCAGCAAGCCGAGTCACGCTCGTGGCGTCCGCGAGCGGAAGGTCGGTCCGCCCAATGGCGCGGCCCTCGGCACCGGCGGCGGGCAGGTGGCGGACGAGGTGGAGCACGCTCACGTCAGTCCCCCCACGAGCGCGGCTATCCGTCCCCAAGCGCCGGACCAGTCGCCGAGGAGGACGAGGTAGACCGCCAGCTCCGAAAGCCCGTTGACGGCCCCGAGCACGTCGCCCGTCATCCCCCCGATCCTCGAACGCGAGTACCACCCGCCGACGAGCGTGACGCAGGCGACCGTCAGGCCGACCGGGACGAGCGCCCACCCGAGCGCGAGCGCCGCCAGCCCGAGCGCGAGCGCGCTCCCGACGACGAGCCGGCCCGGCGTCATGCTCGCCGCGAACGGCTTGCCCGTCCCGGTCTCGCGGACGTATGGGAGCCACAGGATGAGCGGGAGCGCCGTCCACCGGGCGAGGGCGTGCGCCCCGATGAGCGCGCCGAGGATCGCTGGCGGGGCGAGGCTGGCGAGGGCCATCCACCGGGCACCAAGCGTGATCACAAGCGCCACCGTCCCGTACGTCCCGAGCCGGCTGTCGCGCATGATGCGGAGGATCTCGTCCGGCTGCCAGCCGCCGCCGAACCCATCGAACGTGTCGCCGAGGGCGTCTTCGTGGAACGCCCCCGTAAGCCACACCGTCGCCGCGAGCGCTGCCGCCGCTGCAAACGCCGGCGCGAAGGCGAGCGAGGCCAGGCCATACGCCGCCGCCCCGAACCCGCCGACGAGCGCGCCGACGGCGGGAAAGTAGACCGCCGAGCGCGACAGCGTCGGGGCGTCGTGGCCGACCCAGGCCGGGCACGGGAGCCGGGTCAGGAACATCACGGCCGTCAGCGGGACGCGGGCGACGCCCCGCCAGCCGGTTGAGGGCGGTGGGTCGAGAGCGGGCGGGCGGAAGGTCTCGGCGTCGCTCACGAGGCTGTGGGTTCAGAAGCGGGTGCGCCAAGCGCGAGGGCTTCGTCGAGCGTCGCCATCTCGCAGAGGACGGCGCAGGCGGCGCGGAGAATGGGGAGTGCGAGGACGCCGCCGGTTCCCTCGCCGAGGCGCATCCCGAGGTCGAGGACCGGCTCCAGGTCGAGGGCGGCGAGCGCCCGCCGGTGGGCGGCCTCGGCCGAGACGTGGCCCGCGACGAGGTGCCCCGCCACGGCGGGGTCGTGCCGGACCGCGACCGCTGCCGCGGCCGTCGCGACGAACCCGTCCACGACAGCGACGAGGCCGAGCGCAGGAGCTATCGCAAATGCACCCGCCATCGCCGCGATCTCGAGCCCGCCGACGTGCCGGAGCACGCCTTTCGGTCCTGCCTCGTCCGGGACGCGTGCCAGCCCCGCGCAGACGGCCTCTGCCTTCCGGGCGAGCCCCGCGTCGTCTACGCCCGTCCCGCGCCCGATGGCTTCCTCGGGCTTCCAGCCGAAAAGCGCCGCAAGCACGGCCGCCGCCGCCGTCGTGTTACCGATCCCGACTTCGCCCGGCACGAGTGTTCGCGCCCCGGCGTCTGCTGCCCGCCGCGCCGCATCGGCTCCTGACCTCCAGGCCGCCGCACACTCGGCCTCTGTCATCGCCGGCCCCCGCGCCAGATTCTTCGTCCCCCGCGCCCCCTTCGCGTGGACGATGCCCGGCGCGTCCGCGAGGTCTGCGTCGATGCCCACGTCGACGACCTCGACCGAGGCTCCGCAACTCCGGGCAAGGACGGAGACGGCCGCGCCGCCCGCCGCTATCGTCCGCGCCATCGCGGGCGTGACGGCGGCGGGGTAGGCGCTCACCCCGTCGGCGGCGACGCCGTGGTCGGCGGCGAAGACGACCACGCGGGCTGGATCGGGGTCAGGCTGGAGCGTGCCCTGGACGGCGGCCACGCGCGCTGCGAGGGGGTCAAGGCGGCCGAGCGCGCCGGGCGGCTTGGCCTTGGCGTCGAGCGCGGCCTGGATGTCGGTGGCGGAGGGCGTCATGGTTGGGGCGTAGGGGCCGACCATGATAACGCAAGCATACCCCGATGCGCCGGGTCCCTACAACCAGATGAGGTTGATAATGCTGATGGCGATCGTGGCGACGGTCAGCGAGACGGGGAAGCCGGCTTTCGCGTAGTCTGTGTAGCGGTAGCCGCCCGGCCCCATCACCATCAGGTTGGTCTGGTAGCCGATGGGCGTCAGGAAGCTCGCCGCCGCACCAATCGTGACGGCGAGGGCGAAGGCTTTGGGGTCGGCCCCGATTTCGAGGGCGACGGAGAGGGCGACGGGAAACACGAGCACGGCCGAGGCCTTGTTGGTGATCAGCTCGGAGAGGACGTTTGCCGTGACGTAGATCAGGACGAGCGCGACGAGCGGCCCGGAGCCGGCGGCGACGCCCGTGACGAACTGCGCCGCCGCCGCCGCCAGCCCCGTCGACTCGACGGCCTTGCCAATCCCGAGTGCCCCGGCGATCACGAGCAGCACCGACAGGTCGATGGCCTGCCGCGCCCCCGGCCCGGTGACGCAGCCGACGACCACCATGCCGAGCGCCGCCGAGAACGCCGCCACCGTCAGCGGCACGATCCCCGTCGTCGCCACTGCCACCATCCCGAGCAGGATCCCCAGGGCAATCGGCGCGCGGCGGCTCGCTTTCTCGACGCGCTGCTGGACGGGCGCGACGTAGTAGAACTCCTCCCGGCCCGGCGCATCGTAGTGATCGAAGTACGGCCCCCCCTCGATCAGAAGCAGATCGCCGGCCTTGAGCGGGGTCTGGCCGAGCGAGCCCGAGATGCGCTCGTCGCGGCGGTGGATGGCGAGGACGACGCCCCGGTAGCGCTCGCGGAACCCGGTCTCTTTCAGCGTCCGCCCGACCAGGACTGACGCGGTCGAGATGACGGCCTCGTAGAGCGTGAGGTCGTGCGGGTCGCGCAGCCGGTCCTGGGTCTCGACGGCCGACACCTTGCGCTCCAGCCCCGGCCGTTTCAGCAGTTCGTCGAGCACGCCCGCGTCGCCGACGAACGTGAGCACGTCGCCCGCCTCCAGCACCTCTTCAGGGCTGGCCGCGATGATGCGGTCGCCGCGCCGGAGGTGGGCAAGGTAGGCGCCGCCGAGCGTCCGCAGCTCGGCCTCCTCAATCGTCCTGCCGGCGAACGGTGCCCCGCCCGAGACGCGCACGTCGAAGTGGTAGTCGCGGAGCTGGGCCCGGCGGCCTTCGCCGCCGCCCGTCGCCGGGAGCGTCCGGTGTCCGATCAGGACGAAGTAGGTGGCGACGATTGCGACGGCCGGCACGCCGATCCACGCGAAGTCGAACATGTTGAACCCCGGCAGCCCCTCGGCCAGCAGCAGGCCGTGGACGACGACGTTCGTCGAGGCTCCGACGAGCGTCAGCATCCCGCCGAGGATGGCGGCGTACGAGAGCGGGATGAGGAGCTTCGAGGCGGGGACGCCGCGCTGCCGGCCCCACTCTTCGAGGCGCGGGATGAGCATCGCCACGACGGGCGTGTTGTTCAGGAACCCCGAGAGCACCGACGTCATCGGCATCACGCGGGCGAGGATGCCGCCGGCCTTGCCCCGGCTCCGCGCCGAGAGCAGCCGGTCGAGGAACGCGAGCGCCCGCGTCCGCTCGACGCCCGCCGCGACGACGAAGAGCGCGCCGACCGTCACGACCGCCGGGTTCGAGAGGCCGTAGAAGGCGTCGGCCGGCGAGACGACCCCGGCCAGCAGCAGCAGCCCGAGCGTGCCGAGGAGCACGAGGTCCGGCCGGGCGACGTTGGCGCCGAGGCCCGCCGTCATCACGACGAGCGCGCCGAGGGTGTACCACGCCTCCCAGCCGAGGACGGTCGCGTCGGGGGTCACGGGTCGAGAGTCGGGAGGTCCGCAGACATGGCTCGGATATCGGCGGCTACGGGCGAGAAGCCAAGCACCTGGCCGAGATAGCGCCTAGCCGAGATACTGGTTCCAGTCGAGCGACGGGTCGCCGGCGGTCATGATCGACGGGTTGCGGAGGTCCTCCTTGTTGTAGCTGAGCCGGATCCCGTCGAGCGTGGTCACCTGCCCGCCGGCGGTCTCGACAATGCACTGCGCCGCCGCCGTGTCCCACTCCATCGTCGGGACGGTGCGCGGGTAGAGGTCGGCCGCGCCCTCGGCGACGAGGCAGAACTTGAGCGAGCTCCCCATCGACGCCGACTCGACCTCGACGCCGGCGTCTGCCATCTTCGCCAGGATCGCCGCGACCTCCGGCCCCGCGTGGTCCCGGCTCGCGACGACCGTCAGCTCCTTCGGTGCCGCCTGGCGGACCTCGATCCGCTGCGGCTCGCCGTCGCCGTTTTGGCGGAAGGCCCCGGCCCCGCGCTCGGCGAAGTAGGTCACCTTCTGCGCCGGGACGTGGACCACGCCCTGCACGGCCTCGCCGTCCTCGATCAGCGCGATGTTGACCGTGAACTGGCCCGTCTTCTTGATGAACTCCTTCGTCCCGTCGAGCGGGTCGACGAGCCAGAAGCGCGTCCAGCTCCGGCGGTCGGCGATCTCGCCCGGCTCGGACTCCTCGGAGAGCACCGGCACGTCGGGGAAGGCGGCGCGCAGCCGCTCCACGATCAGGTGGTGCGCGGCGCGGTCGGCCTGGGTCAGCGGCGAGTCGTCGGCCTTGTAGTCGACGGGAATCTCGTCGGCGTAGTGGTCGAGGATCTTGCGGCCGGCTTCTTCGGCGATCTGGCGGACACGGTCGAGCATGGAGGGCGAGCGGGATCAGGGGGAGGCAAAGGGGTTAAGCAGAATAGCACGCCTGGCCGATAAGGGTAGGGTAAGTTCTTGCGAAAGCTCTTTCGCGCCCGCCTCATGTCCCGCCTCCGCCTCTCCTGCCTCCGGCTCGTCTTGTCCGGACTCGCCCTCGCGCTGTCGCCCGAGGCCATCGCCCAGCGCGACGGCCTTCTCCAGATCGGCGACCAGGTCTCCGAGTTTCTGCTTCGCCAGCAGACGCTCGGCCGCCTCGGTGGTCTCGCCCTGCTGAGCCAGCCGCTCTCGGCCTACGACGCCCAGCGCGCCCTCGACTCGCTCGCCCTCCGCGCCGGCGACCTCAGCGCCGTAGACCGGGTGCTCCTCGCGCGCTTCCGCGGCGAGCGCCCCGGCCCCGGTGCCCAGGCCGTGCGCGGCTGGGCGGGGCTCTACCGCAACGGCCAGGACCTACTTTCGGTCGCGGGCGAGGGCTACGCCTTCCAGCTCAACCCGGCGGCCTACCTGACGGCCGGGCGCGCCCGGCAGACGGCGAGCGAAACGCGGCCGGGCACGACCACGACCTGGCAGAACACCCGCGCCGTGCGCGCCTCGGGCCACGTCGGGCCGGTCTTCTTCGAGTCGCGGATCGAGGAGACGCAGGCGCGGCCCGTCCGGCCCCAGATCGAGAACAGCACGGCCCCGCGCGAGCGCGTCGTCCGCTTCCTCCCGCTCGAGACCGGCAGCCGCGTCGAGGGCACCTACGACTTCGGGCGCGCGATGGGCGTCGTCGGGTTCCGCAGCCGGCACTTCGAGGCCCGCTTCGGGCGCGACCGCAACCGCTGGGGGGCCGGCACAGGCAGCCTCTGGCTCTCCGACTTCGCGCCGGTCTACGACCAGCTCCAGCTCCGCACGACGGTCTGGCGGCTCCAGTACACCAACCTCTTCGCCGCGATGGACGCGCAGTCCGTCTTCCCCGACCGCGACCGGGCGCTGCCGCGCAAGTACGGAGCCTTCCACAAGCTCGCGCTCAGCGTCACCGACCGGCTCCAGATCGAGCTCTTCGAGAGCGTGATCTTCCTCCCGGACACGCTCAGCGGGCGCTCGGCGTACGACGTGTCGTTCCTCAACCCGGTCATCTTCTACCACCAGGTCGAGAAGGACTACAACTTCCGGGGCAACCTCTCGGTCGGGGCTGGGGCGGCGTGGACGGTTCGGCCGGGGGTCCGGCCCTACGGGCAGGTGCTGCTGACCGAGTTCCAGGCACGCGAGCTGTTCTCCAGCCGCCGCGCGTGGAGCAACAAGTGGGGCTTCCTGCTCGGCCTGGCCCTCGCCGACCTGCCGGTCGAGAACCTCGACGTGCGCGCCGAGGTCGCCCGCGTCCGGCCCTACACCTACAGCCACCACACCGACGGTAACTACACCCACTACAACGACCCGCTCGGGTTCGCCGCCGGGCAGAACCTGTGGGACGCGGCGCTCTTCCTCCGCTACCGGCCGCACCCGCAGGTCCGGCTCGCGCTGAGCGGGGCCTACACGCGGCGCGGGCGCGACACGGAGGCCCAGAACTTCGGCGGCGACCCCCGGCGCTCCTACGACGAGGACCGGCCGCGCGACTTCGGCGTCCGCCTCCTCCAGGGCGTCCGCCGCGACGAACTGCTGCTGGAGGTCGAAGGCGGCTACGAACTCCTGCCCGGCCTCTTCCTCGCGGCCAGCCTCCGCTTCGAGTCAATCAGCGATGAGGAGACCGGCCTCTACCGCTACGTCGCCCCGTCGGCGCTCGTCCGCTGGGGCCTCCCCTTCCGCAGCGTGCGGTACTGACTGACGCTACGCGCTGCTGCTTGTCGGTGGGTCCTCACACTGCGCGCCCCACAGGGTACCCGCTCGCTGATAAATCTCACCGTGCAGCTCCCGCGCCCGCTCGACCAACTCACCGAGGCATTCGTCTGCCTCGACGACAGGGTGCGCCGCGACGTGATCCTCGAAGATGCTGGCGAACACGCTGGCTCGGTCCATGAGTTCGAAGTAGTGTCCCTCGTTGAGGTCGTTCGGTCCTAGCGATTCCATCACGTCAGTGTTGTTCTGCTTGGTACGGACGGCTATGTCCCTGTATGCTGCCGAGACCATTCGAGGAACGCCCGGAGAATCACGTCTAGCTTCGATGGATCGCCCGCTCCTTTGAATTGTCCAGCCTCGACCCTGAGTTGTAACCAGTCCTCATCCTCATCTGCGTTTCCCTGCCATAGGGCTTCAAACAGAGCGCCTTCGAGTTCTGTCTCGTGGAGGTCGATCGTAACGGTCCATCCAGGGTTGTCAGGCGTTCCGATGCCCACGCCATACGTATGCTCCCAATCTCCATCGCACTGCAAAGAATACCAGCACTCGATTTCCTGAAGCGTATTCATCTGGTATCGTAAATCTCTACAGGGTCAGATGACTCGGTCTTCGTCTCCGCCGAGCGCGAATCCTGGGCGGGCCTTCGGGACGAGCCGGGCAAGCTGCGCCCGGACGCGCTGCGGAGCCGCCCAGATGCCCGACACGGCACTGCGCACGGCCGAGGGCTGGCGAACTGGCCGCACACCCCACCGCGTCAGCGTGAACGCTTCCGGCACGGCACCGAGCGGCCAGGTCGGGATGCGGAAGCGCCGGTCGTCTTTGGCGAACAGGAGGTGGTAGAACGCGAGGCTCCGGGCGTGCTCGTCCGTCAGGCGACCGAGCCCGTCCCGCTGCTCCCAGCGCACGTCCATCGACCGGTAGGGGGCCGACTCTTTGACGTGGTCGGGGTCGTACCAGCACACCGCTCCGGCTGCGACGGCGCGCATGGCCGCGTCCGTCATCGACTCCGGCGTGCCTTCGGGTCGCGGCTCGCCTTTCCACCGCCGCCAGCCGCAGGTCTCGTCGAACCCGGCGCAGCGAGGCAGGCTGAGGGTCTCGCGCCAGCCGGCAGCCTGCTCGAAGAGCCGGTTCACAGGGTCCGTGTTCCGGTAGACCGTGAGCGGGCCGTGCATTATCCCCCGGCCGCGCAGCGTCAGGAGGTCGTGCGCGCCCAGCACGGCGTCCGTAAACGACGCCCGGAGGTCACCGAGCACGAGATCACAGTCGATGTGTCCCCAGAAGTCCGCGTCGCCGATGAGGTGCGCCAGCGTCACCCCGAACGTGGGCTTCAGGTCGCACATCTTGTACGGGTCACCCGCCGGGAGCCGGACCCCGAGGGCCGCGCCCATCTCGGCCAGCAAGTCAGGAAACGCCCGCTCCACCCAGGTCACGTTGGCCGGGAGCTCCGGCGGGGCTGGCGCGTCTGCCACGAAAACGAAGTCGACGGTCGGGTTGCCTGCGGCTGTCTTGAGGAACAGCGGCAGGTAGGCGGGCAGGGGGCCGCTCCAGGTGGTGAGCAGACGGAGAGAGCGCATGAGGCGTGGTGGTGGACCCTGCCCGGGCGCGGGGGTGAGCTAGGTCGTGGCTGCTGGGCTATGCATGATTAGATAACTCCAGGCAGACATGCCGCATGTTGTCTTACAGGCAGGGGGAGGAATATATCGCTCTATCTGCCATCCGAACAAGCCCACGCGGCACGCCTTTCGGCACCCTACTGGCTGCGGGCGCGCTTGACGAAGATGTTATACATCGCCCGCCCGAAGTAGCGCACGTTTGTCCGCACCGGGGCGCGCTCGTAGGCCTCCAGGTAGGCCGCCTCGGAGTCGAGGACTTCCTCGAAGCCGTTCGGGAGGTCGGCGTAGAAGGGCGGGACGAGGCCGGGCTTGTGGCGGCAGCGCTGCGCGGCGAGGGCCTCAGGGTAGAGGCTCAGGTAGTGCTCCGAGATCGGGCGGACGCCGACGAGTCGGAGGTCGCCGCGCAGCCAGTTGAGGAGCATCGGCAGCTCGTCGATCCAGAGCCTGCGGAAGGTGCGGCCCCAGGTCGTGATGCGGAAGTCGTCCCTGAACTTGCCCTTCTCGTCGAGGCTGTTGGTGGCGTAGAGGTAGGCCTGGAGGTACTCCGCGTAGGGGTGCATCGTGCGGAGCTTGTAGACGTGGACCGGCTCCCCGCCGCGCCCGACGCGCTTCATCTTGAAGACAGGCCCGTAGGACGGGTTCTCGTCGAAGGCCGGGGCGCGCTCCTTGCGCACGACGAAGCGGAAGAGGCCGTCGTCGCTGTCGTAGTGCTCGACGATCTCAAACCCGCACGAGACGAGCCGGCCCAGCACCTCGGCCTTCGAGAAGGCACGGCCCCGCCCCTTCGTGAGGGCGAAGTAGAGGCGCTGCGTGGGCTTCAGCTTGGGGAAGGCGCGCGTGAAGAGGAACTCGACCGCGTAGACGAGCCACGCAATCCACCGCGGGTGAGCGCCGAAGACGGCCCGCTTGCGGAGCTCCGACGTCTGTACGCACCCGGCGAACGTCCCGCCTGTGGGCAGGGCTGCGTTGACGGCCTCGAAAAACTTGTTGAGGTAGCGGACGTCGTTGAGGCGCGCGCCGTTGACGATGGCCTCGGTCCCGGCAGGCAGCGCCTCGATCACGGCGCGGTCGGTTGTCGCCACGACCTGGGTCCGGGCCCCGGCCGGCCGGACGACCGGCACGCCGACAAGGGCGCTGGAGGCGACCGGCTCGGAAACCCTTTCCGCGCGCCGCGTCACGGTCACGGCATCGAGTGCTGGGGGGCCGAGGGTGGCCGTCGCGTCCATCGGGGGGTAAGCCATGAATACTATCTAGTTGGGGCCAGCGGTGGAGGGGCTCCTGGCTGCTCTAGATAGTCTTCGGCAAGCGCTGGACCACATTTAGGATCGGCACCCAAAAACTTGAATTAAATCTCTTGTATAGAAATCGATGCGCGCGCGGCCCCTCATACCCTCAGCCCATAATGCTTCCCCGCCGTCGCAAGGGCGTACGGCCGTACGCCCCTACGGAGGTTGATACGAGACGTTGGGTTACGCCCCCCGGCGACCGGCTGCGCTACCTGGGCTCGGGGACCCCGCCGTTGTCCTCCATCACGCGCTCGATGCAGCGCACCATCTCCTCGGCCACGTTGCGCCCGAAGAGGTCCGGCTGCGCGCCCACGGGGTCGAAGCCCAGCACGAGGTCGGCGAAGCCCGCGTCCTCGGGGTCGGCGAGCACGTTCCAGCCGGCCTCGATGGTCTCGACCCACTCGGTCTCGGGGCGGAGCGTGACGCAGGGTGTGCCGAGGATGTAGGCCTCTTTCTGCACGCCGCCGGAGTCGGTCAGGATTTTGACGGCCCCGGCTTCGAGGCGAACGAAATCGAGGAAGCCCTGCGGCTCCAGGAGGCGCACCGCCTCCGGCACGGCGAGGGCATGTTGCTCGAGGACGGCGCGCGTGCGCGGGTGCGCGGGAAACACGACCGGCCGCCCGAGCCGGCCGAGCGCGCCGAGCATTGCCGCGAGCCGCTTCGGGTCGTCCACGTTGTACGGGCGGTGGAGCGTGAGGAGGTAGTACCCGCCGTCCTCGACGCCGACGCGCGCCAGGATGTCTGATCGCTCGCGGGCGATCTCCAGCCGGTCCAGCAGGCTGTCCACCATGATGTCGCCGACGCGGTAGGTCCGGTGCGCCAGCCCCTCGCGCGTCAGGTTCTCGACGGCGCTGTCGGTCGGCGCGAAGAGGAAGTCCGAGCAGTGGTCGGTGAGGACGCGGTTGATCTCCTCGGGCATCGCACGGTTGAAGCTCCGCAGCCCGGCCTCGATGTGGAGGACTTTCTGGTGCAGCTTCACCGCCGCGAGGGCGGCCGCGATCGTCGTGTTGGTGTCACCGAAGACGATCACGAGGTCCGGCTGCTCGCCGAGGAGCACCTCTTCGAGCGCCGCGAGCATCCGCCCAGTCTGCGCGCCGTGGGAGCCGGAGCGGACGTCGAGGTTGTAGTCCGGGGCCGGGATCTCCAGGTCGGTGAAGATCTGGTCGGACATGGCGGCGTCGTAGTGCTGGCCGGTGTGGACGATCACCTCGCGGTGGCCGGCGCGGCGGAGCGCTTTCGAGAGTGGCCCGGCCTTGACAAACTGGGGGCGGGCTCCGATGACGGTGAGGACGTTCATAGGAGGGCGGTCAGGCGGCGACGCGGTGGGGGGTGCGGAAGTGCGACGCGGTGGCGGGGTCGGCGCGCACTGTGCGGAGGCTGTCGGGGAACGTACTCATCAGCCAGATCAGAAAGGCCGACAGGTCGATCTTGTCCGCGAGCATTGTGTCCCGGCGCGCGGCGTAGGCCGCCCGGAGGTCGTCGCGGGCGAGGAGTCGCTGGAGGGTCTCGGCCAGGCGCCCCGGCTCGCTCGCCGGGATGCCGACCGTGAGGCCGTAGGTGTGCTCCAACTCTTCGAGCACGCTGATGCGCCCGGCGAAGTCGCTGAACCGCACCGACGGCGTGCCGAGCATCGCGCTCTCGACGGTCATGCTCTGGCTGTCGCCCGCGAAGAGCGTCGCGAAGTGGAGCGCGTGGTGGATGTCGAGCGGGTCGAGGGCGAGCCGGTAGCGCTGGAGGTCGCCGCCGAGATCGCCCTCGGCGCTGATCCAGACCGCGCCGTGCGGCTCCAGGAGGTCGACGACGCGGCGGGCCACGGCCGGCGTGAACCCCCCGATGCCGACGTCGTGGTGCGCGGTCAGGCTGACGAACCGGAGCACGAAGTACTGCGCGCGCCCGGCGAAGAGGTGCTCGACGCGGCTGCGCTCCGGCGTGAACCGGTTCGGGTGGAGGTAAGCGAGCTTCTGGTAGCCGGGATAGGTGAGGCCCTTGCCAGCCCAGCGTCCGAGGTCGGTCTGTTCCGGCGCGACGACCGCCGTGCAGAACGGGTAGGCCGCCTTCGCGAAGAGCGGCACGATGTCCACGTCGTCCTCGTTTAGCACGAGCGACGGGATGCCGAGGAGCCGCCCGATCTGCGCGACCTCCGGCGAGGTCCCCGCCATCAGGTCGGGGCGGTGGCGGAGGCAGTGGCGGAGCATCCGCCCGTTGCGCGCCAGCAGGTCCGTCGCCATCGCGAGGCGGCCCGCGCCCTTGCCCTGCGGGAGGACGTTGGTGTAGGCCCACCCCGAGGCCTGGAGCAGGTCTTCGAGCAGGTCCTTCGTCTTGCAGAAGAGGTCCACGGTGTGCCCCTCCGCTTTGAGCGCGGCGACGGTGTGCCTGAACAGGTGGAAGTGGGCCGGGTGGCCGAAGTAGAAGAGATACCTCATGCGTGTACCGTCTGGGGCGCGCGGACTACGGCGGCTTCGTCTCGGGCGACGAGCAGGTGAGTGAGGGCGAGCGTCATCCAGGCTTGCCCCCAGCGCATGTGGGGCAGCCGGTTCGTGTGGTGCCGCCCGAGGCGGTAGCAGAACCAGCCGCCGGGGTCCTGCATGTGCTCGACCGTCCAGCGGGCGACCTGCTCGGCGAAGGGCAGCGCGTCCGGCGTCCACGCGTGGAGCCGGGCAAAGGTGATGATGCCCTGCGCCTGGTTATGGATATCGACGGGCCATTCGCGCGGCACGCGCCAGAGGCTGCGGCCCTCGCCGGTGAACTGCTCGCGCCGGTAGTAGGCCGCCCCACGCTCGATGGCCGCCCGGAGGCTTGCCGTGTCGCGGTCACTGTGGGTGACGATGTCGTGGAGCGCGTCGAGGATAAAGCCCTGGTGGAAGTCGATCTGCTGCTTCTCGGAGCCGTCGGCCTGGATGCTGTAGTTCCAGCGCCCGTCGTCTTTCTGGTGGGCCACGACGTAGTCGGCAGCGGCGTGGGCGAGGCCGAGCAGTTCGGGCTCGCCGGTGACGGCGTAGGTCCGGGCCAGCATCGCGGCGGCGAGGGCGTTGGCGTTGAAGCACTGGTCGGGCCGGTCGGGCGTGTAGCTGAAGCAGAGGCCGCCGTCGCGCTCGGTGCGGTGGAGGTGGTGCAGGAGGAAGTCGCACGCGCTCCGCATCGCGGCCTCGGCCTCGGCGCTGCCGGTGAGCCGCCCGTAGTGGAACAGCCCGTCGTGGACGAACGAGGTGACGACGCTCGACGGCCGCCACGCCTCGGTGACGGCGACGCGGGAGGAGTACGCGAAGGGCAGGCCCCAGGCGTCCTCGGCATAGCCCGCCGAGCGGTGGTCCATCAGCCAGCGGAAGAGGCGGTCGGCCTGGGCGCGGCTGTGGGCGTCGCCCCGCTGCTCGGCGCGCAGACTGTAGGCCTTCAGAAACAGCCCCATCCCCTTCGGAAGCCGCAGCTTCGGGATGCGGAGCAGCCGGCGGAGGTCGACCGGGTTACGCTTGTGGAGTTGGGTCAGGACGAACGTCGCCGCCGGCGGCAGGCGGTCCAGCCGCCAGCCCGAGGCGAGGAGGTCGTAGGGGTCGGACCCGGCGAAGTCCTCGGCCTCGGCCCAGCCGAGCAGCCGGCGGAGCGCGCCCGGAATCGGATCGCCGGGCAGCGGATCGCCCGGAGTTGGATCGGAGGTGCGGCCTCGGTTCATGCCGCGGCGACGGTTTGGTAGATGCCTTCGAGGCGGGCGGCGACGGTCGAGGCGAGATAGCGCTCGCGGGCGGTCGCGCGGTTGCGCTCGCTCTGCGCCCGGCGGAGGCCGGCGTCCTCGGCCAGCCGCGTGACGAAGGTGGCGAAGGCGTCGGGGTCGGTGCGCTCGGTGAGGAAGCCGTGCTCGCCGCTGGTGAGGTGGTCCCCGATGCCGCCCATCGGGCGGGTGATGACCGGGAGGCCGAAGGCCATCGCTTCGAGAATCGAGGTGGGCAGCCCCTCGCCGTGGAGCGTCGGGAGGAGGTAGACGTCGGACTCGGCGAAGACGGCGGCCTTGTCGGCGTCGCGGACGTAGCCCGTGAACCGGACCCCCGGCATCGCCCGCTCGGCGACCCACGCCTCGGCACCGGCCCGGACGGGCCCCTCGCCCGCGACGATGAGGCGGACCTCGGGGTGGCGCTCCTGCACGAGGCGGACGGCTTCGAGCGTGGTGAAGACGCCCTTGTCTTCGGCGAGGCGGGCGAGGAAGAGGACGGTCAGCGGGCCTTCGGGCTTGGCGCCGGCGTGCTGCGCGAGGAGGCCGTCGTCCACGACCGTCGTCTCGCGGTGAATCGGGCCGCCGTAGCCCCACGCTCGCAGCTTCTGCTCGTACTCGTCGGCGTCGACCGCAACCGCGTCGGCGTTGAAGTACTGGCGCTTGACCCAGCCGAAGCGGCGGCTGTTGAAGGTCGGCTCGAAGGCCGCGTCCCAGCCGTGGAGTCGGATGAAGAGTTTTGCGCCGGCGGCCTTCGCCCGGTTGGCGAGGACAGCGTCGCGCGCCAGCCCTGGCCCGTAGAACGAGGTGTTCTGGTGGACCACGTCGAAGCGCTGCCTGCCGAGGGTACGGAGGAGGCGCACGGTGTCGCCGGCGAGGCGGCGGACGCGGGCGGGCGCGCCGGCCTCGCCGTGGCGCGAGCCCCGGTGCAGCACCTCGACCTGGGTGCGGAAGTGCGGCAGCAGGGACTTGCAGTAGTTGGCGACGCCGCCGTGGTTGTCGGGGTCGGGGGCGTTAAGCAGGACGCGCATGGGATCGGGCGGGCGTGGTGGGAGGAAGCGGGAGCGGAGCCCGGAGCAGCGGCACCCCGGCGCGGGCGGCGGCGGCCCGCTTCGCGGGCAGCACCTCGGCGGCACGCTGGAGTGCGCCGAGGAGCGCGAAGAACAGCCCGTAGGGCACCGTCACCCAGAGTTGGTTGGAGGCCGAGAACACGAGGCTCGCCGCGAGCAGCGCCCAGAACAGCGCGTGGAGGCCGGTGGCGAGGCGCGAGCGGAGCAGCCGCCGGTAGCTCGCCCGGAAGCGCAGCGCGATGAGCAGGTACACGAGCAGGAACGCTCCGAGACCGACCGCGCCGGCCCCGTCCAGGATCACGTTGTAGTCCACATGGATGCGCCGGTCGTTGAGCTTCCACTCGAAGATGTCGGTCGCGTTGGAGAACTCGGTCCCGAAGAGCATGTGGCGCGGCGAGCCGCCGGTGAAGTCGCGCCACACCTTCTCCGTCTCCGCGACGCGGCCGTAGCGTGAGGCCATCTCGAAGTGCACGCCCTCGACGGCGCGCGACGCGTAGAGCTGCGTCACCTTCTCGCCGAAGAGGAAGAAGCACGCCGCCGCGATCGGGATGAGCACACCGAGCCCGGCCAGCGTGCGCCCCATGCTCAGCCGGACCCCGCCGAGCACGACGAGGGCGCAGCCCCCGACGGCCAGCCCAGCCATCGCGCTCCGCCGGAACGAGACCAGCACGATCATCGCCGCGAGTCCGTAGACCGCGAGCGCGAGCAGGCGCCGCCGCTTCGACCGGACGAGCGGCAGCGAGACCGCCGCCGCGAGCGTGAGGTAGACCATCGCGTACGTGGCGTAGACGCCCATACCGCCGTAGCTAAACCCGCTCCCGCGCATGTAGCCTTCCCATCCCCACGGGTACACCTGCGCCGCCCCGAACGTGAGCACGAGCACGAAGGCCCCAACCATGAGAAGGCGCAGGAAAGCCGTCACGTCCTGCCAGCTTCGCAGCACAGACACCGCCACCGGGTACATCGACAGGGCCAGCCAGAGCCGCATCGCGCCGTTGAGCGAGTTGCCCCAGTCCGAGGCCAGGAAGGCGAGGCCGGTGACGTAGACGAGGAAGCCGAGCACCGCCACCACCGGCAGCGTCAGCCGCCAGTGCGGGGCCGTCAGCACGGTGGCCAGCAGGAGGATCCCGTACTTGAGGTGCCCCGCGTGCAGGCTCCCGACCTGCACCAGCGGCCCGATGCAGTCGGTCAGGATGACGAGGGGGAAGAGCCAGAAGAATAATGTTTTCACGACGCCTCCGGCCCCACCCGCCGCGCTTTCCACTCGAAGGCTTTGCCGCGCAGGACGCGCCCCGCCTCGCCGCGCCGGACCGCCTTCGCGGCGGCGGCCCACCGGCTCCGCTCGCGGCGGACCCGCAGCCCGAGCAGCCGCACGCGCTGCCGCACCCGGCCGGCCCAGGAGCCGGGCACCGTCGCCGTTCGCTCGTAGCCGTAGCGCGCCAGCGCGTCGCCGGCCAGCGCTTCGTAGAGGGCGATCTCGTCCGGTGCCAGGTCGGTCCGCCAGCGGGCGGCCTTCGCCGGGTCCAGGTCCCCGGCCACGCTCGCGTGGATGCCGTGGTAGGTGCCCCCGACCTGCGCCTGCACGAACTCGGCGCGGGTGGCGCTCCGGGTGCGGCCCGCATCCGACACGCCGGCGGCGTCGAGGAGGCGGCCCAGCTCGGCCTCGGGCGCGCAGAGCAGGTCCTCGTAGCGGACCGCGTGGACGGCCAGCCCGTCGAAGGCGTCGACGAGCGCGATCTTGCGCTGCCAGTTGTGGGCGGCGCGGACGAGGTCGTCGTCCATCACCTCGCGCGCGCCCGTCCGCAGCGCGTGGCCCGAGGGTGTGGCGCGCTTCGACCGGAAGACGGCGCGCCCGTCGCGGACGAGGTGCAGCAGCGCCGCCTCGGGGAACGCCGCCGCGAGCGCGCGGAGGTGGTAGTGCAGGCGGGGGCCCTTGACGACCCACGCCTCGGCCGCCGGAGCCTGCGCCTCGAAGTAGTGCCGGACGAGCGTGCGCAGCGCCGCCTGCCGCGTCAGCGTCGCCCCGTGCGCGCCCAGCGCCTGCGCGACCGCGCCCCGGTCCAGCCCGAGTTCACCGAAGCGCGTGGAGGCGTAGAGGTAATCCGCGAGCGCGGCCCCCTGGACCTCGCGCGGCCCCGGCGCCTCCAGAACTGCCGCCACGAGGTCGGTCTCGTGCGAGACGGCGACGCCGGCGTGCTCGCTCAGCAGCGCCGAGAGGAGCGTCGAGCCGGAGCGGTTGTCGTAGAGGAGGAATGCGAGGGCGGGCATGGCGGGCGGGCGGGGTCAGGCCGGAGTCTGGCGGAAGCGCTGCGCCCAGCCGAGGGCCTGGAAGCGGGCGGGCAGGTGGCGGAGGAGCGTCCCGATCAGCCGGAGCCCGTCGGCCCCGACGAAGAAGGCCGGGAAGGCCAGCACGAGGCCGAGGCTGAGCAGCCCGGCGGCCCCCATCCCACTGAGGGCGACGAGGGCCGCGGGCGCGGCGACGCTACGCAGCACCTCGGCCAGGCCAAACGACGTGCCAAAGACGAGCGCGGCCAGCAGCAGCGGCGGGACGTGCATCCGCAGGAAATAGCCCCATGTCACCCCCGTAAGCCGGAGGCTGAGGTCGGCCACGAGGAAAAAGTTGCCCACCAGCGCGAGCAGGATTCCCACCGCCACGCCCTCGATCCCCCACGCCGAGCCGGCGAGCGAGCCGGCGAGCACGCACCCGGCGTAGACGGCCTTGCGCCACGCCCGGTTGTAGACCGCCCCGGTCGCCCGCGCGAGCGCGTCGCCGATCTTGTAGCTCGTGCGGAGCATCATCCCGAGGGCTAGCACCTGGAAGGGCACCACGGCGGCGAGCCAGTCCGGCCCCAGCAGCACGCCCACGATCTCGGGAGCGAGGGCGACCGACGCCGCGCTGAGCGGCAGCGTGAGGAGGTTCAGCACCGACGTGCCTTCGAGGAAGATGCGGCGCAGCCGGGCCGCGTCCCCCTGGATCTTGGCCATCGCCGGGAAGAGCACCTTGTCCAGGACGCCGCCGGCGAGGATGACCGGCATCGTGGTAAGCTGGAACGCGCGCCCGTAGAGGCCGAGCGCGGAGGCACCGAGGAGCCGCCCGATGATGAGGTTGTTGCCCTGCTGCGCGACGTAGTTCGAGATGCGCGCCACGGTGAAGCCGCCGCCGTAGTAGACCAGTTCGCGCAGCGGGCCGAGGGCGACCTGGGGCCGCTTCGGGTGCCGCCGCGCCGCCAGCAGCACGCCCGTCCGCACGACCGTCTCGGCGAGGTGCGCCCACACCAGCGCCCACACCCCGAAGCCGCCGAACGCCAGCCCAAGCCCGACGAGACCGTAGCCGACGAAGTACGCCAGCACGTCGCGCGTGGCGATCCAGCGGAACTGCAGCTCCCGGTAGAGCAGCGACTCGGCGACGAGCGCGAGGCCTTTGAGCGGGAATACCCACGCCAGCACGCGCAGCACGTCGGCCAGCGGCGGCATCCGAAAGAACGCCGCCATCGCCGGAGCCCCCCACACCACGACCCCGGCGAGGGCGACCCCGCAGAGCGTCGAGACCGTGAAGCCCGTCCGCAGGTGGTCATCGCTCAGGCCGGGCCGCTGCACGAGCGCCGGGCCGATGCCGAGTTGGGAGAAGATCTCGGAGAAGTAGACCACCACGAGTGCCGCCGAGACCACGCCGAAGTCGGCCGGGGTCAGCAGCCGGGCCAGCACCAGGAGCACGCCGATGCGGAGCAGCGCCTGCACGCCGGCCCCGGAGAAGTTCCACAGCAGCCCGCCGAGCGTGCTCCGCGTCAGGCTCGGTGCCTGCGCCTCCGGTCCCGCGTCGGGGCCGGTGTCGCTGTCAGGGCCGGCGCTCATCCCGCCGCCGCCTCGCGCTCCCAGCCGTAGTCCTCGCCGAGGGCGTCGTAGAGGGCCTCGTTGTGGGGCCGGAAGTAGGCCGCCAGCCGGGCGCGCAGCGCCGGGTCGAGGGGGTCGTAGCGGAAGTCGTTGTGCTTGCGAAAGCGGAACCCGCCGAACGGCTCGATCCCGAGGAAGCCGCACACGGCGTCGAGGACGCCCTGGGGGTCGGCGTACATCCGCTCGCCCGGCAGCAGCAGCATCTGCTCCCGCCCGAAGCGGTCGATCCACGGGCGGAGCTGCTCCAGGTAGCGCCCGCGCGCGAGGTACGAGAACGAACGGTGCGCCTGGCTGTAGTAGGCGGGGTCGGCTCCGAGCCGGGCCGTCTCTTCCGCGATCCGCTCTTCCTCCCGGTCCACGGCCTCCTCGAACGGCAGCGTCTCGTAGCCCTTGCGGACTTCGTGGTGGTAGTGCGAGTACGCCCGGTCCACCGGGTTACGCATCAGCACGATCAGCTTCGCGTCCGGGAGGTCCTGGCGGATGCGGGCCGGGACCTGCGGGTGGAAGAGGTAGTACGGGCTCGCCTCGCCGGTCAGGGCCGCCTCCCGCTGGACCTCGCGCGCGGTCGGAAAGAAGGAACGGTACCAGCCCAGGCCGCGGCGGTAGCCGATGTCGAAGTAGTGGACCTCCTTCCGGTGCACCGGCAGGACGCGGGGGTGCTGGGTGAGGTAGTGGTAGAGCGACGTCGTCCCCGCCTTCTGCGCGCCGATCAGCAGGAAGTCCGGCAGCACCCGGCGCGCGCTCGTGAGGCGGCGCGGGAGCATCAGCCCCTCTTTGATGGTCCGCTTGGCGGTGCGTGTCAGCATCGGTCAGCGGGCTACCGGACGGCCTCGGCGAGTGCGCCAGCGATGTGGCGGATCGTGGCTTCGTCGAGCTGGGGCCAGATCGGGAGGCTGAGCACCTCGCCCGCGAGCTGGTCGCTGACGGGGCAGTCCGACGCCAGGTGGTCGTAGACCGGGAGGCGGTGCTGCGGCACCGGGTAGTAGATCATCGTCTGGATGCCCTGCGCCTTCAGCGCCGCCGCGGCCGCGTCGCGCTTGCCGCCGAGGATGCGGACGGTGTACTGGTGGAAGACGTGCCCCGGCACGACGGCCGGCGCGACGACGCCCTCGACGTCAGCGAGGAGCCGGTTGTAGGTCTCGGCCACGCGGCGGCGGCCCGCGTTCTGGTCCCCGATGTGCGGCAGCTTGACCCGGAGGAACGCCGCCTGGAGCGCGTCGAGGCGCGAGTTGTAGCCGACCTCTTCGTTGTGGTACTTCTTGAGCGCGCCGTGCGCCCGTAGCTTCCGCATGTGCTCGGCGAGGGCGTCGTCGTCGGTTGTGACGAGGCCGGCGTCGCCGAAGGCCCCGAGGTTCTTGGACGGGAAGAACGAGTACGCCCCGACCGCGCCGACCGTCCCCGTCCTCTTGCCGTGCCACGTCGCCATGCCGTCGCCGCCCGCCGCGTCCACGAAGCGCGCGCCGAACGACTGCGCGCAGTCCTCGATGATCGCCAGGCCGTGCCGCTCGGCGATCTCCAGGACCGGCCCGATGGCGGCGGGGCCGCCGTAGAGGTGGACCGGCATGACGGCCGCCGTGCGCTCGGTCACGAGCGGCTCGACGGTGTCCGGGTCGAGGTTGAACGTCCGCGCGTCGATGTCGGCGAAGACGGGCGTCGCGCCGACGGCGCTGATCGACTCGGCCGTGGCGAAGAACGAGAACGGCGTCGTGACGACCTCGTCGCCTGGGCCGATGCCGAGCGCCCGGAGGCCGACCACGAGCGCGTCTGTCCCGGAGTTGACCCCGATGGCGTGCTTCGTCCCGAGGTAGTCCGCCACCTCGCGCTCGAAGGCGTCGAGTTCGGGGCCTTTGATGAACTGCCCGGAGCGGAGCACGCGCTGGAACGCGTCGCTGAACTCATCCCAGAGCGCATCGATCTCCGGCTCCAGGTCGAGGATGGGGATGGCGGTGGCGGTCATGGCTCAGGTGGATTTGAAGTCGTCGTAGGTCTGGTGGCCTTCGGTCATACGCTCCGGCAGCGGCTCGTCTTCGCCCAGGTCCAGGCAGCGGAGCACGCCGCCGGTCTCCTGGTAGCGCAGGCCCGACTCAGGGCACGTAGCGAGGCCGTCGCCGCCGACTTCGAGCAGGTGTCCGTGGCGGCTCATCCAGCCGCGCTGCCGGGCCGGGTTGCCGACGACGAGCGCGTAGTCCGGCACGTCCTTCGTCACCACGCTCCCGGCAGCCACGAAGCAGTAGCGCCCGAGCGTGACGCCGCACACGACGGTCGCGTTCGCGCCGACGGTCGCGCCACGCCGGAAGAGGGTCCGCTCGTAGAGGCCGCGGCGGTTGACCTGAGAGCGCGGGTTCGTGACGTTGGTCAGCACGCAACTCGGGCCCAGGAAGACCTCGTCCTCGAGCTCGCAGCCGGTGTAGATCGAGACGTTGTTCTGGATCTTGACCCGGTCGCCCATCACGACATCGTTCGCCACGTTGACGTTCTGGCCGAGCGTGCAGCCGCGCCCGATGCGCGCGCCGGGCTGGACGTGGCTGAAGTGCCAGATGCTCGTCCCCTCGCCGATCTCGCACGGCGCGTCCACGTAGGCGCTCTCGTGGATGCGGACGCCGGGGAGCGTGCGGATGCGTCCGGTGTCTGTGCCGGTCGGGGCCATGTCAGTCAGCGTCATCGTTTGGCGTGTTCGAGGAGTGCGGGTGGTCGGGCGTGTGGGAGTGCGTAGAGTCTCAGCTAGACGGTGGACGCTCGCACCCTCCCGCACGCCCAACCCCAGTGCGAAGCACTCAGGCTACTTCGAAGCCCAGAAAAGGGTGCGGCAGCGTGGGAGCGGTCTCGACCTTCGCGGTCCGAATGGCGTGGACGAGTTCGATGGACGGGCGGGCGTCCTCGATCCCGAAGCCCTGGCCGTCGAGGGTCTGCTCGTAGACGACCGTGTGGAGGTCGCGGAAGCCGCCGGAGAACTCGACCTCCTCACCGTCGACGGTGATCGAGCGGTAGGTAGGCTGCTGGCCCTTGACCGAGGCGGGCAGGTCGTTGCCGTCGATCGAGAGGAACCACTGCACGTCGGCGCGCTGGAGTTCGAGGAAGCCGCCGGCGCGCTCCGCTTCGAGGACGTGGACCTCGCTCTCTTCGACGCCGCCGAAGAGCCAGATCAGGAGGTCGAAAAAGTGGATGCCGATGTTGGTCGCCACGCCGCCGGACTTGTCGGCGTTGCCCTTCCAGGAGTAGCGGTACCACTGCCCGCGCGAGGTGACGTAGCTCAGCCGGACCGCGTGCCGCTTGTCGGAGCCCTGGAGCTTTTCGCGGAGCGCGAGGAGCGCCGGGTGGACCCGGAGCTGGAGGATCGTGTGGACCGAGCAGCAGTCGTACTCGCGCTCGAGCTCCGCCAGCACGTCGAGGTTCCAGGGGTTCATCACGAGCGGCTTCTCGCAGATCGCGTCGGCGCCGACGCGGAGGGCGAGGCGGATGTGGGCGTCGTGGAGGTGGTTCGGCGAGCAGATCGTGACGTAGTCCACGCGCTCGCTCTCCGGCCCGCGGCGCAGCTTCTCCAGGTGCCGGTCGAAGCGCTCGAACTCGGTGAAGAACGCCGTCTGCGGGAAGTGCTGGTCCAGGATGCCGACGGAGTCGTGCGGGTCGACGGCAGCGACGAGGCGGTTGCCGGTCTCGGCGATGGCCTTGAGGTGGCGCGGGGCGATGTACCCGGCGACGCCGGTGAGGGCAAAGTTCTTCATAGGTCTGGAGTCCTTCATAGGTCTGGGGTATGCTCGTGGACCGGGATGTCCGTTCGTCACTCGTCGTTCGTCATTTGCTACTGTGTCAGCACCGGCGCGAGGTCTTCGGCCGGCCCCTCGCCCATCTCGCGGCCCGAGAGGCCGACGACGCGCGCCGAGCCGTCGCAGCAGGCGCGCATCTTGCCGCGCGTGTCCACGATGAGCGGGACGGAGTCGATCACGAGTTGGTAGTCCACCTCGTCGTGGTCGGTGATGAGGATGGCGGCGTCGGCTTGGCCCAGTTCGGTCTCGGTGAGCGGGCGGCTGCGCAGCGGGAGGTGCTGGATCGCAGTGTGGCCGTCGTCGGCGATCTCCGGGCAGAAGGGGTCGTGGTACTGCACGTCGGCCCCCTTCTCCTGGAGCAGCCGGATGATCTCGAGCGCCGGGCTCTCGCGGAGGTCGTCGATGTTCTTCTTGTAGGCGATTCCGAGAACCAAGAGGCGGCTGCCGCGGACCGCCTTGCCGTCGTCGTTGAGCGCGTCGGCGACTTTCTGGACGACGTAGACCGGCATCTCGGCGTTGATCTCGCTCGCCAGTTCGATCATCCGCGTCTTGTAGGCGAGGGTCCGCATCTTCCACGAGAGGTAGTGCGGGTCGAGCGGGATGCAGTGCCCGCCGAGGCCGGGGCCGGGGGTGAACTTCATGAACCCGAACGGCTTCGTCCCGGCGGCGTCGATCACGTCCCACACGCTCACGTCGAGCTTGTCGCACGCCTGCGCGAGCTCGTTGGCGAGCGCGATGTTAATCATGCGGAAGGTGTTCTCGTAGACCTTCACGAGCTCCGCCGCGCGCGCGCTCTCGACCGGCACGAGCGTGTCGAACACCCGGTCGTAGACCGCCACGCCGACCTCGGCGCAGAGGGCCGTCACGCCGCCGATCACCTTCGGGGTGTTCTTGGTGTGCCACGTCGGGTTGCCGGGGTCCACGCGCTCGGGCGAGAAGCAGAGGAAGAAGTCCTCGCCGACGGTGAGGCCGGTCTCTTCGAGGACGGGGAGCAGCACCTCGTCGGTCGTCCCCGGATAGGTCGTGCTCTCCAGGATGACGAGCTGGCCGGGGCGGAGCGTGTCTTTGATGACGCGCGCCGCGCTCAGAACGTAGCCGAGGTCGGGGTCCTTGATCTTGTTGAGCGGCGTCGGGACGCAGATCGAGATCACGTCGCAGTCGGCGAGGCGGCCCATGTCGGTCGTCGCCTCGATCCGGCCGCTCTCGGTGTGGGGCCGGAGGGCGTCTGAGGGCACGTCGCCGATGTGGCTCTCGCCGCGGCTGATCTGCTCGACGACGGGCGCGCTCACGTCGAAGCCGAGGACGCGGTAGCCGGCGGCCGCGCACTCGACGGCGAGCGGGAGGCCGACGTAGCCGAGGCCGATCACGCCGACCGTCGCCTCGCCGGAGGCGGCGAGGTCGAGGAGCCGGTCGGCGGCGCGTTGGGTGTTGGTAGTCACGGTAAAGCGGGTCTGTAGGGTCGTAGGGACGGGCGGCACGAGGTCTCTGCCGTGCAGGCGCTAGCTACCGACCAAACGGAGCAGCACGAGCGCGAGCGTGCCGAGCGAAGAAGTAAATACGGCAACGTCGCGTAAACCGATCCCGGTCTTGACTTCCGTGCGAATTGTGAGCAGGTCGCCGGCCTGGAGCGGCGGATACCCATCGGCGAGGAGTTCGTCCATCGTGCAGGCCACCACCACGTTCTGGCGTCCGTCCTCGAACCGCGTGAGCTGCACATGCGTGACGCGCTCCTCCTCGCCGCGCTGCGCGCCCGTCTGGGGGCCGCCGGCGTACGAGAGCAGTTGGAGCATGTCCGTCCCGACCTCCACCTGGTAGAGCCCCGGCGTCCGCACGTCGCCCCACACCTGGAGGTCCATCGTCGAGCGCCCGGGCTCGGCGTAGCGGTAGACGGAGACGCCGGGCGTGGCGGTGACGATCTGCGCGTGCGCGGCCGGACCGGCGAGCGCCAAGAGGGAGGCGAGGGCGAAGAGGCGGTTCATGGGGAGGAAGGCGGTGATGGCGGAAGGGGGCGTGGCGGGGCTAGGCTTCGACCGGCTCGTGCGGGGCCTCGCCGGCGGAGGCGAGCGTGAAGTCCTCCATGCTACCGTAGCCGTAGCCATACCCGTAGCCGTAGCCCTTGACGCGCTCGTCGAAGCGGTTGAGGACGGTGCCCAGGAGCGGCGTCCCGGAGACGCTGATGCCGTCGCGCGTCCGCACGAGCGAGCGCCAGCTCGTCTGCCCGGCGACGGAGAGGAACACGATCCCGTCGCAGAGGCGGGAGACGAGCACGGCGTCGGTCACGGCCAGCACCGGCGGCGTGTCGATGACGACGATGTCGAAGGCTTCGCGCATCTCGGCGACGAGTTCGCTCATGCGCTGGGAGTTGAGCAGCTCCGCCGGGTTGGGGACGTGCTTGCCGGCCGGGATCACGTAGAGGTTCTCGACCGCGTCGTCGAACTCCTTCCACGTCACGCGGAGCGGCTGGCGGTAGCTCTCCCAGTCGATGGTGCCGCGGCGGAAGAGGAGCTCGGAGAGGCCGTTGTAGCGGGTGAGGCCGAGGAGGGTGTGGCCCTTCGGCTTGCGGAGGTCGGCGTCGACGTAGAGCGTCCGGTGCCCGGCCTGCGCCATCGAGACAGCGAGGTTCATCGCGGTCGTGCTCTTGCCCTCGCTCGGGCCGGAGCTGGTGACCATCATGACCTCTACCTGCTGGTCCGGGAGGCTGAACTGGATGTTGGTCCGCAGGTGCCGGAACGCCTCGGCCAGCGGCGAGAGCGGGTGGAGCACGGCGGCGACCGTCGTGCTCACCTCGTGGGAGTCGATGCGGACCCGCTCCTGCCCGCCGAAGTTGCGCTTGACGATGTCCTTCATGTCGGGCACGGCCCCGAGGACGGTGAAGCCGTGCGCCCGCAGGTCGTCCGGCGCTTTGATCCGGTGGTCGAGGGCGTTCCAGAGCATGGACGCGCCCACGCCGGCGGCGAGGCCGAAGAGCAGGCCGAGCGCGAGGTTCAGGACCGGGCGTGGGCGCACGGGGTCGAGCGGCACGTCGGCGCGGCGGATGACCTCGACGTAGCCGAGCTCGGACTCCTCGGCCACACGCGCCTCCTGGAGCTTCTCGACGAGGAAGAGGTAGGTCCGCTCCGTCGCCTGCTGCTGGCGCTGGAGCTGGGCGAGTTGGATCGTCTGGCGGGGGATGTCGCGCAGCCGTCCCTCGTAGGCACCCACCTGGGCGCGGAGCGCGGCGGCCTTCGCCGCCAGGCCCTGGACGCGGATGCGCTTCTGCACCACCTCGCGCTGGAGCCCGGTGATATAGCCCAGCCCCGAGGCCCGGCCTGTGCTCGCGTCGATCCCGCCGACGGCGAGGACCTCTTCGACGTACTGCCCGGCCTGCTGGTCCACCTGCTGGCGGAGCCGCTCGATGCGCGAGGTGATCTGAAGGAGGTCGGGGTCGCGGGCCTCGTTGCCTTCGAGTGTCGGGTCGACGGAGTAGAAGTCGCTGGCCTGGAGTTCGAGTTCGGCGATGCGCTCCTGGAGGACGCGGATCTCGTTCTCGACGCCGGACGCGATGCGCCGCGCGAGGCCCGGCTCGACGCGCTCGACCTCGGCTTCGAGCGACCCGAGCGCTGCCTGCTCCATCTCCAGCTCCACGCGGGTCTCTTCTAGGGCGGCGTCGAGAGCGGCGATCTGGGTGACGGCGTTCTGCCCCTCGGCGTCGAGGGCGATGGCCCCTTCCTGGGTCAGGAACTGGCCGAGGTCGCCCTCGATCTGGCGCAGGTCCTCGCGGCGCTTGGCCTCCTGCCCTTCGAGGAAGGCGCGCGAGCTGGAGATGCTGGCCCGGCTCGTCTCCTGGCTCCGCTTGAGGTACTCCTCGGCGTAGAGGTTGGCCATGAGGGCGGCCTCGTCCGGGCTCGTGCTGCGGGCCGTAATGCGGATCAGGTCGGCGCGCTCGCTGACCGGCGCGAAGCTGACGCTCTGCTCCAGCATCGCGCGCGCCATGCCGCCGACGGTCCGGGCCTGGCCGTCGCCGTCCAGCATCAGCGGCGCGGGCTCCGGTGCGGCCTCGGTCAGCCGCGCCGCCACGCCCTCGGCGAGAGGTACCGACTGGCGCAGAATCTCGACCTCGTTGTAGATCGTGCGCGAGTCGCCACCGAACGAGAGCAGGCTCTCGATGGAGTTCGCGCTCCAGTTCTGGTTCTTGTTCGTGTCCACGAGCACGACGCTGGCGGTGCTGTAGAGCGGAGCCTGGGTAAAGGTGTAGAGCGCCGCCACCCCGAAGACGGCGAGGGCGACGAGTAAGACCAGCTTCCATCCCCGCTGAAGGATCTCGAGCAGGCCCGACAGCGACAGTTCGGCGAACGGTTCAGGCTCCGGCGCGGCCGCGGGCATCGGCCCGTTTCCCCCAAGCCCGGCGGCGCTCACGGGGCCGGTCGTGACCGTCGCTGCGCCGGGCAGGACGGGGCGGTTCATGAAGGTCGGTTCCACGGCGGGGCGGGCTGGGTCCAAGAAGAGGTAAGGGGCGTACAGCGCTCTAATCCGGTAATCGCACGTTCCATCGCCCGGCTTAAAAGGTGGAAAGCATTTCTCCGGGCGGCGGAACGCCTTTCCCGGAGCCTCGCTTTGCACCCCCTAAAATGAGCGTGACCGTGCGGCCCGTGTCCTACCAAACCACGTTCCCTTTCCGCTCGCCTTCCGAACGCGAAATCTCCGCCCGAAGACCTGACCCTGAGTGCTGCGACAAGCTCACGCTGACAGGTATGTCATCCTGAGCTCGGTTCAGACCGCGCAGCAGCGGCGCAGCCCATCTCCAAGCCAGGCTTTAGATCCCGGATCGGGGTCCGGGATGACAAGGTGGAGTGACCTGTCAGTCTCAACTTGCCAGAGGATTAGTGCCTACGGCGTTCAGCCTGCATGGCTGCCCCTACGTCCAGACAGGGCGCGCGACGCTGAGCGAAGTAGTACCTTAGCGCTCTTCGCCGACGTCTCTGGCCTCCTCGCTCTATGATCTCTCGCTCGCTACGCCTCGCGCTCGCCGCTGTCCTGGTCCTCTGTGCGCCGTGGGCTCCGGCCCTCCAGGCGCAGGTAGCGCTGGACTCCCCGCACCTCCAAAACCCAGAACTGATCCTCGACTACGTCGAGACCAACGCGGACTTCTGGCTCGGCGACGCGTACGACGAGGCGCGCGGCGGATTCTACACCAACATCGCCCGCGACGGCTCGGTCAACACCGGCTGGGGCACCAACAAGGACGTCCTCACGCAGAGCCGGAACGCCTACGCAATGGCGCGCGCCTTCCAGCTCACCGGCGACGAGCGCTACCTGGACTACGCACGGGGTGCCCTGGACTTCCTGTACGAGCACGGCTGGGACCCCGTCCACGGGGGATGGTTCAACCGCCTGAGCGAGAGCGGCCAAGCCCTCGACCCGAACGCGCAGAAGACGGCCTTCATTCAGCACTACGCGCTGCTCGGCCCGATGGCGATGGTCGAGGCCACCGGCAGCGCGGGCGACGCGGCGTGGCTCGGCGCCGGGTATGCGTGGATGGAGGAGCACCTGTGGGACAGCGACGCGGCCCGCTTCGGCTACTACGACCGGGTGAGCCGCTCGGGGGCCTCTCCCACCGGCAAGAGCTTCAACGCGACCGTGGACGCCTTCACCACGCACGCCCTCCAACTCTACACGGGCTCCGGCGACGACGCGTACGGCACCCGGCTCGACGCCCTCGCAGCCAACGTCCTCGACCGGCTCGTGGCGTCGATGCCGGACCAGGCCATCGGCTTCGCCGAGAAGTACTCGTCCGCGTGGCAGCCCCTCGGCTCGGAGCGGCTGACGATCATGGGACACGTCCTGAAGTCGGCCTGGGTGCTCGGACGGCTCCACGCGGTCCGCCCCAACCCGGCATACCTCGGTGCCGCAGAGACGCTCGCGCAGCACGTCCTCGACCGGGGCTACGACCACGACCTCGGGGGACCCTACAAAGACTTCGACCGGACGACCGGCGAGATGATACTCTGGGGCCTGCCCGACACCACGAAGGCGTGGTGGCAGATGGAGCAGGCCGTCACGGCGGGCCTGGAGCTGTACCGCCACACCGACGACCCGGCCTACCTCTCGATGGCCGACGGGACGATGCGCTTCTTCATGGAGCACTTCCAGGACGCCTTCCACGGCGAGGTCTTCGCCGACGTGACCCGCTACGGCGAGACGATCCCGCAGTGGGGGAATCTGTTCAAGGGCGACGGCTACAAGGCGGCCTATCACTCTATCGAACTCGGGTACTACGCCTACCTCTACAGTCAGCTTTTCGTCCACGGCCAACCGGCCCGGCTGCACTACCGCTTTGCCCCTGCGGCCGAGGACCGGACGCTCCGGCTGAGTCCGCTGGCCGCCGCCGAAGGCGAGGTGCTCCTCACGAGCGTCACCCTGGACGGCGTCCCCTACGCCGACTTCGACGCGGCGACCCGCTTCCTTCGCCTCCCCTCGGGGACCGGAGGCCTCGTCGCCGCGACCTTCGCGCCCGGTGCCACGACGGACACGGACGATGCCGCTGCGCCCTCCGATGCGCTCGCCCTGGAGTCCCTCTTCCCCAACCCGTCGACCGATGCCGCGACGCTGACCTACACGCTGCCGACGTCGGCTCCCGTCCGAGCGGTGGTCTACGACGTGCTGGGGCGTGAGGTCGTGCGCCAGGCGGCGTCTTCCTCTGGCCCGGGGCGTCACACCCTGCGCCTGGACGTCTCCGGCCTCCCGAGCGGCGTCTACGTCGTGCGGCTGGAGGCTGGCGCGTCTTCGGCAGCTCAGCGCTTCACCGTCGCCCGCTGACCCACGTAGGGTTCGAGCACGAAACGCCCCGAGCCGGTCCAAGCCGACTCGGGGCGTCGTGTTTGCTGCGGTGTGCTACCGGACAACCGTCAGCTTGCGCGTCTGGGTCTGGCCGTCGGCGCGAAGGCGGACGAAGTAGACGCCGCTCCCGAGGTCCCGGGTGCTGACCTCAAGCTCATGTGTGCCCTCGGCCATCGCTCCGTTCCGAAGCGTGGCCACCGTGCGACCGAGCACGTCGATGACCTCAAGCTGCATCGTCCCGGCCGTCGGCATCTCAACGACGACGCGGGTGACCTCGCCGACGGGCGGATTCGGGTAGACGGCCCCGAGGCGCGGAGCCCGGCCCGGTGCCGCGCCCGGCTCGCCCGCCACCGGGTTCGCGCCGGCGAACGAGAAGGGCTTCATCTCGTAGGTCTGGTAGAGCGGCCACTGGTCGGCGACGTGGGGGCTGGGCACGCCTGCGTTGTTGAAGAACGCGCTCTGCCCGGGCGGCACCATGTTCTCGGCGCGGCTGCCGGTCTCGCTGAGCTGGACGATCTGCTGGTAGGTGCCGGGGTACTCGCGCGCGTCGATGATCGGGTGCATGCCCTTGAGATCGTCGAAGGTCAGCGGGGCTTCCTGCACCACGAACTTGTCGAGCGCGAGGACCCCGTCGTAGGTCCGCCCGGCCCCGGCGGCCCAGGGCATGATGTCGCCGTGGTCCCAGTCGGCGGCAGGCTTGTTGTTCCAGTTGACGTAGTAGCCCTGGACTGGATTCTCGTCCTTCGGCAACTCGGCGAAGGCCCGGATGCCGTCCCACTCCTGCGAGCCGTCGCCGACGAGCGGGAGGCGCGGGTCGGCCCCGTCCGGGCGGTCCGGGTAGAAGCCGATGTGCCAGAACCGGATGTCCTGGTCTTTGCTGTTCAGGAAGAGGTTGAACGACATCGGGACCGCCGCCCCGACGGCCTCCACCTCCTCCCGCGTCTCGGCTTTCCAGAGGTCGTAGAAGGCTGTCGCCATGTCGAGCTCCTGGTCCCAGAAGGTGTACTGCCAGGTGAACGCCTGGTTGTTGTCGAGGTCGTCGGCGTAGACCGGCCCGTGGACGCTCCGGTAGTGGGTGAAGGCGACGGGCGTGCCGCCGAGCACTGAGATGGTCTCGTCGATGGCCTCGTAGTCCACGAACGCTCCGTCGAAGAAGTAGCGGTCGAGCGTGTCGTCTTCGGTTGTCTCGATGAAGGTGTCGACGTTGTCCGAGACGCCGCTCGTGAGCGTCCACGCGCGGTCGGCGGTCCGCCCGATGATGACGCCCGGGATGCCGGGCACGGTCATGCCCGCGATGTGGAGCGCCGGGTCCTCGGCGTCGCCGACGAGGAGTTCGCACTCCCACGTCACCGCCCGGTCCGGGTCACCGGGCGCCGAGACGGCAGGGACGCCCATCTGCGGCGCGCCGAGGAGCATCACGTCGCCGGGGGCCGACACGGACGGCCCGATGAGCGATGCGTACGACCCGAACTTGCGCGGCACCCCGAGCGCGTCGAACTGGCGGTTGACCCGCTCGCGCCGCGCCTCGACCGCCTTCGCGATGGCCGGGTCCACGGCCGGGCCGCGGTAAGTCACCTCGTGCGCAGTCGGGGGGCGCGGGATGTCATTCGGAATCGTCGTCGCGGCCGTGGGGTCGTTGATCGGCCGGTTCGCGTCGAACCACTTCTGCCCCTGCGCCGTCAGTTCAGCGAGCCGGGTCAGCTCCGCCCCGCCCGCCTCGCCGAAGCGTCGCATGAAGAACTGCATCAGGGCCACCATCTTGTCGTTGTCCCACGCCTCGATCCCAATCAGCGTAAACGGCGCCTGGGCGTACTCGGCCGGCTGGTACACCGCCGGGTTCGCCGCGACCGAGTCGATGTAGGCGTTGACGCCGTCCTTGAAGCTCGTCAGCATCGTCTGGACCTCGCCCGGCAGGGCCTCGAACTGCGCCTGGCGCTCGGCGGGGGTGTAGAAGAACGTGCGGACGAGTTGGTCGCTCTCGACGAAGTCCGAGCCGAAGGCTTCGGCGAGGCGGCCGGTCGAGGCGCGCCAGAAGTTCTCCATCTGGAAGAGCCGGTCCTGGGCCGCGGCGAAGCCCTGGCCAAAGAACACGCCCGTCTCGGTCTCAGCCGTGATGCGCGGCACGCCCCACTCGTCGCGGTCGATCTCGACCGTCGTGGCGTCGGGGGCCTGGAGGGTGAGGTCCTGCGCCGCCTGCCCGTGCGCGACGAGCGAGACGGCGAGGAGCAGCGCGAGAGATAGACAGTGACGACACACGGGAACAACGGTTTGGTGAGAGACGACCCAGCATACGTCACGACTTCGCTCGGCACAACATCCATGCTACACTCAGAGCGCAAGCCTCAACCGTAGAGACTTGCGCCTTGAGTGCAGCAGACAGAGTAGCCGCTTTCGTAGGCTGGGTAGCATAACTCGGCAACCCAACATTCGAACCGTGCCTAGCGCAACACGGTGATCTTGCGTGTCTGCACCTCGTCGCCGCTGCGGAAGCGCACAAAGTAAACACCGCTGCCAAGCCCGTGCGTGTTCAACTCGGCCTGATGCCTGCCTGCCTCCATACGCTCATCAGCAAGAACAGAGATCGTCCGTCCCAGAAGGTCGAATACGTCAACACGTACGGGGCCAGGCTCTGGCATTTCTACGACAATGCTAATAGCTCCTCCTCTGGAAGGGTTGGGATAAACAGCGTCGAGGCGCGGCGAACCAGGCAGCGCAGCGTCTTGCTTAGCCTCTAGGGCATTCTCTGCAGCAACCCTTTGTCCAGCATGCCAGGCCTCTGTATCGGGGACATCTAGCAGATTCCCGCTCTTGTCTAGAAGCCTGGCTACGGTGACATTCACAGTCAATGTATCGTTTTCACTGCACCCGTTGGGAAGTTCAAATCCGAAGAGGGGGGTTTCCTTCGTCTCATTGCTTGCGAAAGCCGTTCCATCACCATCAACGAAGCTCCACGAGGTGCTGTCAGCATCGAGAATCGGTCCGAGGTCTCCTCCGAATTCCACTTGGCCACGCAGTGGATGGGGCGTCCACAGAAGGTTCGTTGCAATAGCTCTTTGATAGGTACCTGATGTGTCCTGAGGACATACCCACAGGAGACTATCCTCACTTACCCACCCCTCCTCACTAACGACGTTCCTGAATCGCGACACTTCGTAGAACAGGTCAGCCTCCTCGCGCTTGAGCTGCCCTGGTAGCTCGAATGTCGAGTTCACGAATAAGATAGGTGTATTGTCCAGCTTGGCACAGGGAGCACCTGAACTGCAATAGTCTCCGATAGAGTCTTTGTCGTCACCATCGTCTATCATAAAGTATGCATTAGTATTTCTGAAGTTTGAGTCTATGTACCAGTGTCTACGCTCCCTATTACTAGAAGGTTTGTATTGTATTAACTTCTCGCAGTGAGCGGCTTCAGTTTCTCCTATATTCTTCCATACGAAACTCTGCGGGTCTCCCCCACCGGGCCGACCGCTTGTAGCACCCCGAATGCGGGTGCAATATTTAAAGTCATAGTCCAATGAGCTAGATGAAGTATTCTTAAAGTCAACGTTTTCGACTGAGCTCTCCCACACATGCCAGTCATTATTTAGGATCGCAGACGCGGCGTTTCCATCAGACGCCACCACAGTCAGGTCTGAGAAGTGGTTGTCGCTGTACGCTTGCAGGCTGTCGGCGTCGTAGTTGAGGCTCACGCCAAACGGTGACATCTGCTTGAAGTCCCCTTGGACTATAACTCCATTCTCTATGGTTATATCAGGCCCAGCAACACCAAATACACTCTTGGGACTTCCTTGAAAGTTGCCTATATCGACGTAGTAGTTATTAATCTTATTAGGGCAATTATTATATATATTGTAAGGATCATCAATTGCGTCTTGACATGTACTATACCTTGCGCCGCCTCTCACTCCTATAACATAGCTTTCACTGTGATGAGGGTTAGCTATCAGGTTCTTAACCACCAGATTCTCTACCTCAGAGCATTGCAGTGCAGTGTGACCCCACCCCACACCTTCTATCGTGACGTTAGTTATTTCAGTGCACCCATACAGATAGAGCGCATGGTTGAAGGTCCCTGCGTCTCTGAAATATAGGTCTCGGAAGTTGTGCCAGTCAGACCGCAGGACTGGTCGATCCACCCAGTAGCTCAGAACTCCATTAGAATGCGTGTTGAGTACACCTACGTTGGTCAGGTTGAACTTTTGGTTGCTGGGAATCCGAAGCCCAGTGTTATCACCGTGAGAGCTCTGCGCAAAGCCTATGGAGCCCGGAGTGTTTCTGACAGCCTCGTTTAACTCATCGTACGTGTAGACGGGACCCGTTTCGGCATACTCGTGGTCAATGCGATATCCCGGCGTGTTGTCGTAGTATCCATTGTCTTCGTAGAAATCATCGTAGAACGAGTCTTCTCTGAACGAGACATCGACTACGATATCTCGAGCTTTGAAGGAGGAAGCAGCATACTCTGGCTGAATAGAGTTCGTGCTATAGGCGAGGAGGATGCGGGCGTCAGGAGCGAGGTGGTACGGCTCCGCATAATCTCGTCTTGCTAGAGTAGCGTCTAGTTGGATTCTGCATGAGGGACACACGGATGGTGGAGGTCCTCCTAGAACAATGGACCCCATCGACTGTGGAGGAGGCAGTGTCTTCAGAACGGTTGCGACCTCTGGTAAGACAACTGGGCGGTAGTTGTTGCCATGCTCGTCTGTGGAGTCTGTGCTGGCGAGAGTAACCCCGACATCGCCGGTTAGCATGACGCCGCTCGGGAGCTGAACAGTTCCTGCGCGCCAGTATAGTTCTCCGTCGCACGCGGTGGAACACTCTGGGTCTGGGAGATGCAATGACTCTGCTGTACCCAGCTGCAGTTGGTTAAATCTCTTTATTCCCCAACTCGCCCAGCCGAGCGCGTCCGTGTTGTCGAAGTAGGCCTCTTGCGCCTCGCTCCGCGCTCCAAACCACCTAGCGTCCCACTCTGTTGTATTCGAGAGAAGAGCCCCGCCCTCCGGCCTGATTGCAACCCAGTAGAGATTGTCCTGAGCACAGTCGTATTCCACTGTGCCAGAAATACTCCAAGAATCTTGACTAGTCCCTCCGAGGTGCCTGGCGAAAAGTCCCTTCATGGCGAATCCTCCCGGGCCCTCCCTCTCCTGGAATTTCCCTGTCGCGTAGTTCAGAAGAGGTTTCCAATTCTCCCGGCCCTGCCATACCACTCCATGCATGGAGGAGTCGGCGAGAGCAACGGTATATGAATTACCCCCCGCGTCAGTGCCACTCAGGGTAATGGAATAAGAGCCTGGTATGACGGGGGCACATGATGTCGTGTCCCTTTGCCTCGAGTTGGCGCTACTGAACGTAACGGATTCTGATTTGCTTTGTCTTGCTCCAGCCGGGAAGATGAGGCCTGGAATAATACTACCTTGCAAGTTCGCCAGTAGAGGATTAGAACCGTGATAAAGCCTGAAGTTCATGCCTCCGCCATCTCCGGCTTCGTAGTAGCCTTGACGGAGCACCACTTTACCCGTATCTGCCACCACGACACTAAGGGCATTGAGTTCAGCTTGGCTCGAAACAGTAGAGGGAGGCTGTGCCTGTAAAGCTCCTGGAACGATTAGAAGAGCGAGCGCAATTAGGCTATGGAGGTACCCGAGCATGGTAGTAGGGTGTTTGTGATACAGTTGAGATCTTGGCTACATCTCATTGTAGTGATTAGAATCCACAAACACAATATATGTTGTAACAAGTATTAACATTTTGCTAAGTATATCCAGATATCTTATAACTGTAAGCGGTTACTACCCAACATCATACCTCCATTATATTACGTCTAGACAAAAATATCATTCGAGCCTTACTCTACATGCAAGACCGTATCCAGGCCCTCAATGCCGAGTTGTTCGACGAGGTCGTTGACCTTCGGCGGCGCGTCCACCGCAACCCGGAGCTGGCCTTCGAGGAGTACGAGACGGCGGCGCTCGTGGCCGAGACGCTCGGCGCGCTGGACGGCGTGACGGTGCAGACGGGCGTAGCCAAGACCGGCGTCGTTGCGACGATTGAGGGCGGGCAGCTGGGGCCGACGCTCGCGCTCCGCGCCGACCTGGACGCGCTCCCGATCCACGAGGCTACCGGCCTCGACTTCGCCTCCGAGCACGACGGGACCATGCACGCCTGCGGGCACGACGCCCACACAGCCTCGCTCCTCGGCACGGCGAAGATCCTCCACGCCATCCGCGCCGACCTGCGCGGCAGCGTCCGCTTCCTCTTCCAGCCGAGCGAGGAGAAGACGCCCGGCGGCGCGAGCGTGATGATCGCCGAGGGTGCCCTCGAAGCCAGCGGGTCGCCCGCGCCCGAGGGGATCGTCGGGCAGCACGTCTTCCCGCAGCTGCCGGTCGGCACGGTCGGGGTCCGCAGCGGCGACTTCATGGCGAGCGCCGACGAGGTCTACCTGACCGTCCGAGGCGAGGGCGGGCACGCCGCCGCCCCGCACTCGCTCGCCGCCGACGCGGTCCTCGTGCAGGCGCACGTCCTCACCGCGCTCCAGAGCGTCATCAGCCGCAACAGCCCGCCCGACGTGCCAAGTATCCTCTCTTTCGGCAAGGTCACGGCCGATGGCGCGACGAACGTCCTCCCCGCCGAGGTCCACATCGAGGGCACCTTCCGGTCGATGGACGAAACCTGGCGCTTCCGGGCGCACGACCTGATCCGCCGCATCGCCGAGCAGACCGCCGCCGCCTTCGGCGCGACGTGCGAGGTCGAGATCGTCGTCGGCTACCCGGCGCTCTCGAACGACCCGGCCCTCGCGGCCGAGGTGCGCGCCGCCGCCGTCGAGTACATCGGTGCCGAGCGCGTGATCGACCTGCCGCAGTGGTTCGCGTCGGAGGACTTCGCGTTCTACACGCAGCAGATGCCCGGGGCGTTCTACGTGCTCGGGGTCGGCAACGAGGCGAAGGGGATCACGCACGGCCTCCACACGCCGCGCTTCACGATCGACGAGGACGCGCTCCGCCTCGGGCCAGGGTTCATGGCCTACCTCGCGTGGCGGCACAACGCCGAAGCGGGCACCGAAGCCTAAGCCCCGGCACCCGCTCCTGGCCCCGCAGTAGGCTGCGCCTTACCACCCGCCGTCGTCGTAGCCGCCCTGGTCGTAGAGGTCGTCGTAGTCCGTGGCCTGGTTGTACTGCATCGGGTCCGGGTTGTCGTACCCCTCGGTGCCGACGACGGTACCGCCCTGGTCGGTCCAGTAGGAGTCGTACCCGCTCTCGACGCCGTAGTAGCTGTCGCCGGTGTTCGCGTCGTAGAGGTCGACGCTGCCGGTGATGCTGTTGACGGTGCGGCGGTGCATCTCGTCGTTCGAGCGCTGCTGGTTCTGCCACGCCTGGTTGTGCATGTCGAAGGCGGCGGAGTTGGCGGCCATGCGCTGCTGGTGGGCGTTGAAGCTGGCCTGGCGCTGCGCCATCCGCTGCTGGTGCTGGGCCTGGCTGCTGGCCATGCGCTGCCGGTGCTGCGCGTTCTGCCGCTGCATCGCGGCCTGGCTGATCTGCTCCATCCGCTGCTCATACGCCGGGTTCGGCTGGTAGCTGTCGGACGCCTGGGCGTAGGTCTGGAGCGTCTGCGGGAGGAGGTCCGACGGGCTGAGGACCGCCGTGGCCTGGAGCACGCCGCCCGGCATCTGGGGCGAGGTGAAGCGAATCACGTAGACGAAGCCCTGCACGGCCTGCCCGTCGCGGCTGCCCTGGACCGGCGCTTCGAGGGCCTCGGCGCGGAAGCCCTTGCGTCCGGCCAGCTCGACGGCGCGGCGGTAGGCGCTCAGCGCCTCAGTGGACGCGCTGCGCTGCATATGCCCGAAGGAGACGCCGCCGAGCTGCACGCCGTGCTGGGCGAGTTGCCGCCACGTCTGCTCGAAGTCGGTGCCCATCATCGGGCCGTAGGGCGCGAGGCCGAGGTTGCGGACGAGTTCGCCGCGAGGCCCCTGCAGGTCGAGCACCTGGCTCACGGGCTGTCCCGTGTTGGGATCGGTGGCGAGGTTCTGGGTGAGGTGCCAGCCGGCCGGGACCAGCTGGGTGCCGCTCGGCATCCCCAGCCCCCGGTCCATGATCGTCACGCGCTGAGCGCCTCCGGTAGCGGGACCGGCAGCGGCCGGCTGGTAGGTGCCGCTCGGCGGTGGGCCTTGCGGATACGGACTGTCGGCGTAGGCCTCGTGCGGATAGGCCGCGTCGGCGTAGGGGCCGGCAGCGTAGCCCTCAGCGTAGGGGCTGGCCGCGTAGGGGTCGTTGGCGTAGTCGTCTTCGTAGTCGGAGCCGCAGGCGGCAAGGACGAGGGCGAGCGAGAGGAGGAAGAGGCGCGTCATGGTCGGGGGGGTCGAAGGATGCGAAGCGGGTTCGCCCTCCAAGACGGGATTCCTCGACGGATCGGCTCACGCCAGTCGCGGGGAGCGGCCGCGCTGCCGGGCCGCTTGGTAGCCTATGTCTGCCGGTATCGACGCCTGTCCGCGACGACATGGGCGGGGCGACGGCATTGCGTCCTGACCGGCACGCGGTTATCATCCCCCGGCTCTTTTCCCTTCCCGACCCGACTATGGCCACCGACCCCGTCCGATGGGAACGCCTCAAGGCGCTCCTCGCCGATGCCGCTGACCTCGACCCCGACGCGCGCGCCGCGTTCCTCGACCGTCTCGGCGACACCGACCTGCGCGCCGACCTCGACGCTCTCCTCGCGGCGCACGACGAGGCCGAGGCCGCCGACCGGTTCGAGGAACCGGCCTTCGGGGCTGAGGTCCGGCCCGGCGCACTCGACGCCCGGGTGGGGCCGTACCGGCTCGTCGAGGAGGCTGGGCGTGGCGGCATGGGGACCGTCTACCGGGCCGAGCGGGCCGACGGGGCGTTCGAGCAGACGGTCGCGCTCAAGCTGTTGCCGCCGGGGCTGGCCTCGGCCGGGTCCGCCGAGCGCTTCCGGGCCGAGCGGCAGATCCTCGCCCGCCTGGAGCACCCCCACGTCGCCCGCCTCCTCGACGGCGGCGTGACCGGCGCGGGGGCGCTCGGGCGAGAGACGCCGTGGCTGGCGATGGAGTTCGTCGACGGCACAGCGCTGACGGCCTATGCCGAGCAGGCGCAGATCTCGGTCGAGGCCCGCGTGCGGCTGTTCCTCCAGGTCTGCGAGGCCGTCGCCTACGCCCACCGCAACCTCGTCGTCCACCGCGACCTCAAGCCGTCCAACATCCTCGTGGCCGAGACCGAGCGCGGGGAACCCCAGGTGAAACTGCTCGACTTCGGCATCGCCAAGCTGCTCGAGGACGACAGCAGCGAGGCCCTGAAGCAGACGGGGATGCAGGTGATGACGCCCGAGTACGCCGCCCCGGAGCAGGTGCGCGGCGAGGCCGTCACGACGGCGACCGATGTCTACGCCCTCGGCGTGGTGCTCTACGAACTCCTCGCCGGGCAGCGGCCCTACGACGTCGC
>JBCDKT010000021.1 GCA_038746285.1 Bacteroidota bacterium | reverse complement strand
GCTGCGAGCTCAGCCGTCCGGGCAGCGGCACCGAGGGCGTCTTCGGCGTCCCACGCCTGGGCCTCGGCCAGCGACCAGGTGGTTGCGGAGCCTGCCGGGCGGGCGCTGCCGGTGACCTCGACCGCGACCGCGTCGGTGGCCACCCCGTTGCCGTTGCTCGGGCCGACGCTGATCTCGACGCTGTAGAGCCCGAGCGGTGCGCCGCCGGGGACGTTCACGCCGAAGCCGGAGGCGATGGTCTGGCCGGCCTGGAGGGTGCCGGAGGCGACCTGGATGGGCCCTGCGACCGAGAGGCCGTTGCGGAAGACCTCGTAGAAGACGACCCCGGTCTGAGCTGTGTTTGTGTTGTTGGTGACCGAGTAGTCGAAGGCTGCAGTCCCGCCCTGCGGTGCAGACTGCGAGTCGGGCGAGGCGTCGATCTCAATCGGGTCGCCGCTGACCGGAGCCTCGAACAGCTCGATGTACTGGTTCGCCGTACCGATCGTGCGGACGAGCATGTTCGAGCGCGTGATCTCTGCGGTGAACGCACCCGACGTCGAGCCGGTGACGAGGAGGTTGCCGTTGGGCAGTTCGTAGACGCCGCGCGGGATGTCGTCCTGCACATTGTAGAACCCGACCTCCATGCCCGCACTGTCGTACTCGTAGTAGCCCGATGCCCCGAAGGAACCGGCTACGAGCACGTTGCCGTTCGAGGCGAGGTTGGCCTGTTGCGGAAAGTCGAGCGCCGAGGCTGCTTCCTGGAAGATGCCCAGGAAGGTGCCAGCGAGGTCGTACTGGTGAACGTCGTCGGTGTTGATGGCTGGAACGAGGAGGTCGCTGTCGCGCACGAGTACGTCGAACGGGCCGTCCACGCCGCCAGCCCCGTTGGCAACGAGGTTACCGAGGTAGGTGCCGCTTTGGTCGAAGCGGGCGACGGCGTCCTGGTTCGTGTTGCCGGTGACCGTAGCCCAGAGTTCAGTCCCGTCTGGGCTGATCGTGATGCCGATGGCGTTGTCGAGGATCGACACGTCGACGCCGCCAGCCGGAGCGAAGAGGCCGACGAAGTTGCCGTCGCAGTCGTACTCAAAGACGCCGTCCTCGAGTTGGTCGATCACGAAGATGCCGTCGCCGTCAAAGTTGCCGATGGCGTTCTTCGGCGTGGTCAGGTTGTCGGGGTCGGCGATGAAGCTGGGGTTCACAAGGTCCCCGGTGGCCGGGTCGTGAACGGCGACACCGTCGATGCCGGAGTCAACGATGAGCAGTACGTCGTCGACGCACACCTGAAGGCCGCCCCGTGCGGCGAACGAAGTCTCAGTGGACCGCTCGGTAGCCTGCTCCAGGCCAAGCGCCTCGGCTTCGCGCGGTGCGAGCTGCTGGGCCTGTGCGAGGCCGGAGCCAGCGAGGACGAACGCGCACAGGAGCGCGTAGCGGAGTAGAGAGGTGTAGGACATGGTGAGTGGGTGTGAGTGAGGGAAGGCAAAGGCACACACGAGGTGCGCTTCACACAATACACATAATTTCCGTCAAACGCAAATTACTAAAACAATGAAGAAACGTATGGTTGGTTGGCGGGAGCTGACTGCCAGGTGGACACGCGCCCTACCCGCCCGGCGGAACGCGCCCGAGGGCACCCACGTTTGCCCTCCGCACGTCTCACCCCCCTCAACTCAGACACCAAACCCTTATGGGACTCCTCGATTTTCTCAAAGACGCAGGCGACAACCTCTTCGGCGGCAAAGAAGGCGGCGAAGCCGACGCCATCCGCGAGAAGCTGGGCAGCGAGCTCGGCAGCGGCATCGACAACCTCGGCGTGATGTTCAAGGACGGGCGCGTGGAACTCCACGGCACCGCGCGCTCGCAGGCGGTGAAGGAGAAAGCCGCCCTCATCGCAGGCAACGTCAAGGGCGTCGGCTACGTGGACGACGATAACCTGAAGATCGCTGGTGAGGAGGCCGCCGCTCCCGTAGCTGCGACGCAGTACTACACGATCGAGAGCGGCGACTCGCTCTCGAAGATCGCCGACCGGTTCTACGGCGACCCGCAGAAGTACAAGGACCTCTTCGAGGCCAACCGCGAGGTCATCCAGGACCCGGACAAGATCTACCCGGGCCAGAAGATCCGCATCCCGAACGCGGCCTAGTCCTCTGGCACATTGAGACTGACAGGTCGCTCGACCTTGTCATCCCGGACCCCGATCCGGGATCTAAGGCGTGGCTTGGAGATCGTGAACGCGAAGCCTCCCCGCAGGGAACCACGTTCAGGATGACACACCTGTCAGCGTGAGCTTGTCGCAGCACTAGCTCCTGACGCCTCGCACGGCACCACGCGGCGCTCCGGCCTCCCGGAGCGCCGTTTTCTGTGGCGGCAGCACGGGGAGCGCGCAAGATGTCCCACGAATGTGCAACCTATCGGGCACGCTAGTATCTTCGCGCGTCGCGCCCGACGGCTCTAGATACTCTGGCACGACATGGCTCCCTATTCATTCTACTCCTGCTGACCCATGTTTGCTCGCTCCCTGACCGCGCTGGGCGCGGTCCTGACTCTGGCCCTCGCGGCCCACGCACAACCGGCCCCCATGAAGTGGGGCGACATCCCCGACGAACACCTCCAGATGACCGAGTACGCGGCCGACCCCGATGCCCAGGCGGTCATCCTCGGAGACTACGGGACGATAGAGGTGGGCAGCGACTGGGGCGTCAAGTTCGAGCGGCACCGCCGGGTCAAGCTGCTGGCCGAGGCGGGCTACGACCTCGCTACGGTCTCGCTGACCTACTACGCCGGCCGGGACGGGCAGCGGGTGCGCGGCGTCAAGGGCCAGACGTTCGTCCCGGAAGAGGGGGGCCGCACGCGGCGCGTGAAGCTGGACAAGCGCTCCATCTTCGAGGAGGACCTGGAAGGCGACCGCCGCCGGATCACCTTCACACTGCCCGCCCTCGAACCGGGGGCCGTCGTCGAGTTCCGCTACACCATCGAGGCCGAGTCGCCGTTTGGGACGCCGCGCTGGTACTTCCAGGACGACGAGCCGACCCTGGTGAGCGAACTGCGGATGACCTACCCGCAGGACCTGGCCTACACCATCATCACCCAGGGCAACGAGCCGTTCGCCGTCCGCACGAAAGAGGAGGGGATCCGCTCCAGCGGCGACATCAACATCTACCGCTGGGTGGCCGAGGAGGTGCCCGCGCTCCGCGAAGAGCGGTACATGACGACCCTCGAAGACCACATCCAGAAGATCGACTTCCAGCTGGCCGAGTACTACCGGCCGGGCATCGGGGCCGTGGGCGTGACCAAGACGTGGGCGCAGCTCGCCGAGGAACTGGGCGAGAGCCGGGACTTCGGGCGGAAGCTCCAGACGGGCGGCGACGTGCGCCGCCAGGCCGAAGCCCTCACCGGCGGCCTCACGGACGCTGCGGCGAAGGCCGAAGCCCTCTACGACTTCGTGCGCACCTCGGTCGTCTGGGACGACACCTACCGGGTCTTCGCCGAGCGCCGCCTCGGGCAGGTGATGGAGACGAAGCGGGGCTCCTCGGCCGAGATCAACCTGCTCCTCGTGGCGCTGCTGCGCGAGGCCGGGCTGAACGCCGCCCCGGCGCTGGTCTCGACGCGGGGGCACGGGCGCGTGACCCGGCTCTACCCGCTGGTCTCGCAGTTCAACCACACGGCCGCCGCCGTCAAGCTCGGGGGCCGCTGGCGTCTCCTCGATGCCACCGATCCGTTCCGCCCGGTGGACATGCTCCCGGTCGGTGTTCTCGGCGGGGAGGCGTGGCTCGTCGCCGAGCAGCCCGAGTGGATCGCGGCGAGCCCGCAGCGGAGCGAGCATCACGTCCGCATCGAGGCGGCGCTCGCGCCGGACGGCACGCTCTCCGGCACCCTCGTCTCGGAGCGCGCCGGGTACAGCGGTCTCCGCGCGCGGCATCAGCTCCAGGACCTCGACCCGGAAGGCTACGCGCGAGACCATCTCGTGGACGACATGGCCGGAGCCGAGGTCGGCGAGGTCACGGTCACGGGGCAGGAGGAGCACGGCGGACCCCTCGTGGCCGAGGTGGCCTTCACCGTGCCCGGGTACGCGCAGCGCGTCGGCGACCTCGTGCTCGTCAACCCGCTCGTGACGATGCGAACGGACGAGAACCCGTTCAAGCTGGCCCGCCGGACCTACCCCGTCGACTTCGCCTACCCGCTCGTCTCGACGTACCAGGCGGACATCGCGCTCCCCGAAGGCTTTGCGGTGGACGAGATGCCGGAGCGAGCCCTGCTGCTGCTCCCGGTCCGGGGCGGCGGGTACGAGCGCTCGGTCGAGATGGCCGGCGACACGCTCCAGGTCCGGGCCCAGCAGCAGATAAAGCGCCCCGTCTTCGAGCCCAACCTCTACGGCGACCTCAAGGCCTTTTTCGACCGGGTCGTGGCTACCGACGAGGCAAGCGTCGTGCTGAAGCAGGCCGTCACGGCCGAGGGGACGGAGCCTGAAGGGCTGAGCGCCGAACAGGAGACAGGGGGCGATGAGTAAGGGGATGCGCTGCTTAGGAACCGCTGGGTTGGTCTTCGCACTGCTCGGGCCGCTCGCCGCAGCGCAGCCGGACGACGGCGCGCTCGTGCTGCGGGACGATACGCACCTCGTTCTCGACGAGGAGGGCAAGGTCCACGAGACCGTGCGCCGGGAGGTGCAGGTGTTCGGTCCGGCAGGGCAGGAGGAGTACGGCGTGCTGGCCCTCGGCTACGACTCGTTCCGGCGCGTGAAAAAGATGAAGGGGGAAGTGCTCGGGGCTGACGGCGAGCGCCTGCGCAAGCTGCGGCGCGGCGACGTGGAGGACAACCCCGCCACCTCGAGCTTCTCGCTCTACGACGACTACCGCGTCCGCGTCGGGCGGCTCTACCACGACGCCTACCCGTACACGGTGGTGTGGGAGTACGAGGTCGAGCACGAGGGGCTGCTCAACTGGCCGACGTGGCGGCCCCAGCGCGGCAAGCACCCGGTACTGCTGGCGTCGCTCACCGTGGAGGTGCCGGAGGACGTTGCGCTGCGCTACCTCCCGGAGCGGCTCGGGATCGAGCCGGAGGTCAGCACCGAGGGCCGGCGGCGCACGTTCCGGTGGTCCGGGGCGTTCCCGGGCTTCACCTACGAGCCGCTCGGGCCGCCCTGGTACGACCAGGTTCCGGTGCTTCACCTCGCCACCGACGCGTTCACGATGGACGGGCACGCCGGGCGCCTGGACTCGTGGGCCGGCCTCGGGCACTGGTACGACACTCTGGCCGACGGGCGGGACGACCTCCCACCGGAAGCCGCCGCCGACGTGGCCCGCCTCGTCAGCGGCGTGGACGACCTGCGCGAGCGCGCCCGCCTCGTCTACGGGTATCTCCAGCAGACCACGCGCTACGTGAGCGTCCAGCTCGGGATCGGGGGGTGGCAGCCGTTCCCGGCCAGCTATGTCCACGAGCGCCGCTACGGCGATTGCAAGGCGCTCACCAACTACCTCGCGGCGCTCCTCGAGGCGGCGGGCGTGACCGCCTACCCGGCCCTCATCGGCCACGACCGCCCCGACCTCGCGCCGGACTTCCCACGCAACGCGTTCAACCACGTCGTGCTCTACGTGCCCCTGCCCGACGGCGACCTCTGGCTAGAGGCCACGAGCCAGACCGCGCCGTTCGGCACCCTCGGCGCAGGCAGCGAGGACCGGTGGACGCTCGTCACGGAGCCGGGCAGCGGGCGGCTCGTGCGCACGCCAGCCCGGTCAGCGCCGGAGAACGCGCAGACTCGTCAGGCGACGGTGCAGCTTTCCGCCGGCGGGCAGGCGACGGTGCGAAGCGCGATGCGCGTCTCGGGCCATCAGTTGAGTCGGCTGCGGAACGTGATTGCTTCCCGTTCCCCGCAGGAGCAAGAAGAGTGGTGGGTTCGCCGCCTCGGCCTTCCGACCGAAGGCCTACACGTCGCCTTCGACGAGGGCGAAGGCACGGTCGAGTCCTCCTTCGCCGTGCCGCGCTACGCGACGCGTGCCGGAAGCCGCCTCCTGTTCCATCCCAACCTCGCGGAGCGCTGGACTGCGGTCCCTCCGCCGTTCGAGGACCGTACCCAGCCCATCGACCTCGGGTATGCCTTTGCCGACACCGACTCGGTCCGCTTCGCGCTGCCGGCAGGCTACGAGGTCGAGGCGCTGCCCGAGCCGGTGCAGGTCGAGACGCCGTTTGCTCGCTACGCGATGACGGTCGAGGCAGACGGTGAGGGCCGGCTCGTGTACGTCCGCCACGTCGAGGTGCAGACGCCTCGATTGCCTCCGGAGGACTACGACGCCTACCGCTCCTTCGTCGCCGCCGTCACCCATGCCGATGACGCCCAGGTAATCCTGCGGAAACTATAGCCTCGAGAGGCTCAGAGCCGTTCGAGATGGCGGACGGTTCGCTCGTTCTCGACCGCGCCCGTGTTGAGCGTCGAGGCGGGCTCGAAAAGCAGGACGTGGCACTCGGTCTCGGCGACCGGGCAGTGCTCGACGCCGCGCGGGACGACGACGAACTCGCCCTCGTCTAGCTCGATGTCGCGGTCGCGCAGCCGGAGGGTGAGGCGGCCCTTCACGACGAGAAATAACTCGTCCTCGTCTTCGTGGCGGTGCCACACGAACGGGCCTTCCAGCTTGGCGAGCTTGACCTGCTGCCCGTTCAACTCGGCCGCGACGCGCGGCGACCAGTGCTCCTCGAACGAGGCGAAAGCAGCAGCGAGGTTGACTTTGTGCATGGCGTACGGGGTCTAGTCCTCTGGCACGTTGAGACGGACAGGTTGCTCCACCTTGTCATCCCGGACCCTGATCCGGGATCTGGGGCGTGGCCCGTAGATGGGCTGCGCCGCTGCTGCGCGGTCCGAACCGAGTTCAGGATGACATACCTGTCAACGGGAGCTTGTCGCAGCACTAGGGTTTCTGGCGCTTGCTGCGCCGGCAGCGCTCGCTGCAGTAGACCACCTGCTCCCAGTCGCGCGCCCACTTCTTGCGCCACGCGAACGGGCGCTTGCAGACCGGGCAGACCTTCGTCGGGAGGTGGGGCTTGCGGTGGGCCATCGGAGCTACGTCAGCAGGGTGACGACGAGCACGTCGTAGAGCGCGTGCGCCCACGCGGCGATGCCGAAGCCCCGGACCAGGAACACGGCGTTGAGCGCGAGGCCGAACAGGAACCGGAACGTGAACGACGAGAGCTCGAACGGATCGCCGAGCGCCCCGGTGTAGTGCACCGCGCTGAAAATCAGCGCGCCGACGACCGCCGCGACGAGGTACGCCCGCCCTCGCTTCCACGCTGCGAGGCGGTGCAGCGCCAGGAACAGGCCGCCCACCAGAATAACCCGAAAGACCAATTCCTCGTAGATGCCCGCCCCGAGCGATAGTGCGACGAGCGTAAACCGGTCCGGCCGCCCCACCTGCGCCGCCATCGCCTCGGGCGCGAAGGCGAACAGCAGGCCGACGAACCAGCCGATCGTGAAGGCGAGCACGACGGCGTAGACGGCGCTCTCGGCGACCATCATCCCCAGGTAGCGCCGCCGGACAGGGATCGCCTTCTTCCGCTCCCACCAGAGCACCCCGACCCCGACGAGCAGCACCGCCGCGCCGAGCGCGAGCATCCCCGTCGCCCCGAAGGCCGCGAGGAGCCGCGTGATCCAGACCTCGGCCCCGACGCGGACGCCGGCCTGCCCGCCGTTCGCCAGCAGGATCAGCGTGTGGTAGCCGACGAGGAGCGGGAGCGCCGCGAGGAAGCCGTAGGTCGCCGTGCGCGAGAAGCGGAGGTAGTCGTGCCGGTCAGGCGAGAGGCCAAGCTGATTTAGCCACGCCGGGCGCAGCGGCACCTCGGTCGGATCGGTAAGGAGGGAGTCGGTGGGCATCGCGCAAAACAGGAGGACGCACTGTGCGGTACGTCCTCCCGAGTGTAGAGATGCAGGGGCGGTTACCCTTCGGTGATCGTCACCGCTTTCATCCGGTCGCCCTGCTCGATGGCGTCGACCACGTCCTGGCCCTCGGTGACCGAGCCGAAGACGGTGTGGCGGCCGTTGAGGTGGGGCTGCGGCGCGTGCGTGATGAAGAACTGGCTGCCGTTCGTGTTCGGCCCGGCGTTCGCCATCGAGAGCGAGCCGGTCTCATGCTGGAGCGGGTTGCCCTGGACCTCGTCCTCGAAGGTGTAGCCCGGCCCGCCGCGCCCGGTGCCGTCGGGGTCGCCGCCCTGGATCATGAAGTTGGCGATCACGCGGTGGAACGTCAGCCCGTCGTAGAACCCGTCGCGCGCGAGGGCGACGAAGTTGTTGACGGTCTTGGGTGCGTGCTCGGGATGGAGTTCGATCTCGATCGTGCCCTTGTCGGTGTCGATCGTGGCCCGGTAGGATTGGTCCGGGTCGATCTGCATGGCGTGAGGGGCAGAGTAAGAAGCCATCGGTGTGAGGGTGTGAGGGTGTGAGGGTGTGAGGGTGTGAGGGTGTGAGGGTGTGAGGGTGTGAGGGTGTGAGGGTGTCAAAAGCAGAGCCTATCAAGGTACTGAGGCCGCCGCGCAACGCGCCACCGTCCTCCGTCCCACCGTCCTCCGTCCCACCGTCCTCCGTCCCACCGTCCTCCGTCCCACCGTCCTCCGTCCCACCGTCCTCCGTCCCACCGTCCTCCGTCCCACCGTCACGCCTCCACGGTCTCGCGGAACTGGAGGTCGGCGAGGCGGCGGTAGAGGCCGTCGCGGGCGGTGAGGTCGGCGTGGGTACCGTCTTCCACGATCCGGCCTGCGTCGAGCACGAGGATGCGGTCGGCGTCGCGGACGGTCGCGAGGCGGTGGGCGATGACGAACGCCGTCCGGCCGTCGAGCAGGCGGTCGAGCGCCTCCTGCACGAGCGCTTCGCTTTCGGAGTCGAGCGCGCTCGTGGCCTCGTCGAGGAGGAGGATGCGAGGGTCTTTGAGGAGGGCGCGGGCAATCGCAACGCGCTGGCGCTGGCCGCCGGAGAGCTTGACGCCGCGCTCGCCGACGGCGGTCGCGTAGCCGCCCGGCAGGGCCTCGATGAAGGCGGCAGCGTTCGCAGCTTCGGCGGCGGCGCGGACCTCGTCGTCGGTCGCGTCTAGCCGCCCGTAGCGGATATTCTCGCCAATCGAGGCACCGAAGAGCTGGATCTCCTGCGACACGAGGCCGATCTGGCCGCGCACCGAGAGCACCGTCACGTCGCGCAGGTCGTGCCTGTCGAGGCGGACCGCCCCGAGGTCGGGGTCGTAGAGTCGAGGGATGAGGTTCATGAGCGTCGTCTTGCCGGCCCCGCTCGGCCCGACGAGCGCGACGGTCTGGCCGGGCCGCACGCGGAACGACACGTCGCGCAGCACGGGCGGCCCGTCGTCGTAGCCGAAGGTCACGTCGTCGAAGGCGACCTCGCCCCGGAGCGGCGGGAGCGGCTTCGCCCCAGGCGCGCTCTCGATCTCCGGCTCGGTATCGAGGAGCTCGAAGACCCGCTCGGATGCGCCCGCCGCCGACGAGTACGAGGTGTAGAGCCGCGAGAGCACGCCGACGCTCTGGGCAATCGAGAACGCGTAGAAGATGAACGCCACGAGGTCGCCCGCCGTGAGCCGACCCGCGAGGACCTCGACCCCGCCGTACCAGAAGATGACGACCAGCCCGCTGAGGAACAGCAGCCCGACGACCGACCAGAAGGCCGAGCTGATGAGCGCCTGCCGCCGCGCCGTCCCGAAGAGGTCCTCGACGGCCGCGCCGTAGCGGTCGGTCTCGTAGTCCTCGCGGGCGAACGCCTTCACGACGCGCACCGCTGCGAGGGCTTCCTCGGCAATCGCCGTCGTCTCGGCGAGGCGGTCCTGGATGGCGCGGGCGTAGCGCCGGACGATCGCCCCGAAGTGCCGCGCCATCAGCGTCACGACCGGAACCGTGGCGAAGACGACGAGCGAGAGCCGCCAGTTGAGGACCAGCATCAGCGCCACCGACCCGACGAGCGTCAGTACCTGCGCTACGAGCTGGCTCAGGTCGTTCGTCACCGCCGACTGGAGCTTGCCCACGTCGTTCGTCAGCCGCGAGGTGATCTCGCCGACGCGGCTGCCGGTGTAGAACCGCAGCCCGAGCCGGTGGAGGTGCGTGTAGACCTGCCGCCGGAGGTCCGCGATGATGCGCTCGCCGACCCACGCCATCCAGTACCACCCGACGAAGCTGAGGAGCGTCTGGACGAGGAAGAGCGCGAGGAGCGCGAGCGCGAGGGTGTCGAGCATCCCCCGGTCGCCGTTCTGGAAGACGGCGTCGATCAGCGCGCGCAGCCCGAGCGGGATGACGAGCGCCGTGAGCGAACCGAGGACCGAGAGCAGGAGCGCCGCCGCGAGCCGCCGCCCGTAGGGCCGCGCGTAGCCGAGGATGCGCCGCAGCATCCGCCCGAGCGGAGGCGGACGGCGGGACGTTTCGGCGGGAGACGACGGGCTCGCGAGCGACATGGGGCGGAGCAACCGCCCCGCCCCAGGCCCGGTTCCGCGTTAGGCGACGGGCTCAGCGTCCTCGGCGAACTCGTCGTAGGCGACGCGCTCGATGGCGATGCCGGCCTTCGAGAGCTTGCCTTCGAGGTCTTCGTAGCCGCGGTCGAGGTGGTAGACCCGGAGCACGTCGGTCTGCCCCTTCGCCACGAGGCCGGCCAGGACGAGCGAGACGCTCGCGCGGAGGTCCGTGCTCATCACCGTCGTCCCACTGATGCCATTGCGGCCGTGTCCCTGGACCACCACCTTGTTGTCCGCGACCGAGCAGTTGGTCCCCATCCGGTTCAGTTCGGGGATGTGCTTGAAGCGGTCGGTGTAGATCGTGTCGGTGACGGTCGCCGTGCCCTCGGCCTGGGTCATCATCACCGTCCACTGTGCCTGGAGGTCCGTCGCAAATCCGGGGTAGGGGGCGGTGACGATGTCGACAGGCTGGATCGTCTCGGGAACGGTCACCGTCACGACCTCGTGCGGTCCTTCGGCCTCGGGCTCGACCGAGAAGTCGGCCCCCGTCTTGCGGAAGGCCTCGGGGAAGGCGTCGCCGAGATGGTCGGCGCGAGCGCCGGTGATGCGGAAGGTCGAGCCCGGCTCGCTCGCCATCACGGCGGCGATCATGTAGGTGCCGAGCTCGATCCGGTCCGGGCAGTTCCAGAACGTGACCGGGTCGAGCCGCTCCACGCCCTGGATCGTGATCGTCTTCGTCCCGAGGCCGTCGATCCGGGCCCCCATCTGCCGGAGCATCTCGCCGAAGACGACCACGTCCGGCTCGGTAGCGACGTTTTCGAGGACCGTCTCGCCCTCGGCCATGACCGCAGCCAGCGTCACGTTGATCGTCGCCCCGACCGAGACGGGGTCGAACCGGAAGCGCCCGCCTTGGAGCCGCCCACCGGGTGCCTTCGCCACCACGTCGCCCCGGTCGAGTTCGATCTCGGCCCCGAGTGCTTTCATGCCTTCGAGGTGCAGGTCCACCGGCCGGGGGCCCCATGCGCAGCCGCCGGGCATCGAGACGCGGGCTTCGCCGCAGCGCCCGAGGAGCGCGCCGAGCATGTAGAACGACGCCCGCATCTTCTTGACGAGGTCGTAGGGCGACTCGGGATGGTCCACGCGCGTCGCGTCGATCACCATCGAGTCCGGTGTCGAGGGGTCGGCGTCGGGCTTGTACTCGACCACGCAGCCGGAGACGCGGAGGACGTTGGCGAAGGTGTGCACGTCGCGCAGGACGGGCATGTTGTGGAGCGTGGTGGTGCCGTCGGCGAGGACGGCGGCGGCCATGAGCGGGAGCGCCGTATTCTTCGAGCCGCCGACGTGGATCGTACCGGTGAGCGGGTGGCCGCCCTGGATGACGAGCTTGTCCATAAAACGTGGTGAGGGTAGAGGTGCGGGGGTGAACCGAGAGGGAATATGTGTACGACTTATAGGGTCGGTGGGGTCCGAGAGGATGATAAGCCCGGCGCGCGAGAAAGAGCGATGGAAAGAACCGAAGCGAACGACGCTGCCGAGTATGACCGCTAATTTCCGTCCTCCGTCCTCCGTCCTCCGTCCTCCGTCCTCCGGCTGATGCCCTCCGTCTACCTCGACCACGCCGCGACGACGCCGCTCGACGAGCGCGTGCTCGACGCGATGCTGCCGTACCTCCGCGAGCACTACGGCAACGCGTCGTCGGTCCACGCCCTCGGGCGGCGGGCGCGCTTCGCGGTAGAGTCGGCGCGCGAGCGCGTGGCCGGGATCCTCGGGGCGGAGCCGGGCGAGGTCATCTTCACGAGCGGCGGGACCGAGGCCGACAACGCGGCCCTGCGCGGCGTCCTCACCGCCCCCGACCGGCGCGGGCCGGGCCTCGTCACGGGTGCCGCCGAGCACGAAGCCATCCTCCGTCCCGCCGAAGCCCTCCGCGACGCCGGGCACCCCGTCACCATCCTCACCCCGTCGCCGAGCGGGGCCGTAACGGCGGACCAGATCGCCGAGGCCATCACCGACGAGACCGGGCTCGTCTCGGTCATGGCGGTCAACAACGAACTCGGCACCCTCAGCCCGGTCCGTGAGATCGCCGCCGTCTGCCGCGCACGCGGCGTCCCGTTCCACACCGACGCGGTGCAGGCAGCCGGCCTGTACCCGCTCGACGTGAACGATCTCGGTGTGGACCTGCTCTCGCTCTCGGCGCACAAGGTCTACGGGCCGAAGGGCGCGGGCGTGCTCTGGGTCCGCACCGGGACGCCGTTCGCGCCGCTCGTCGTCGGCGGGTCGCAGGAGCGGCGGCGGCGCGGGGGGACCGAGAACGTCGCTGCCGTGGTTGGCTTGGCTGAAGCGCTGGCCCTCGCCGCTGAGATGGCCGAGGTGGAGCGAAAACGGCTGACCGCGCTCTGCGACCGGCTAGCCGGAGCGGTACGTGACGCGTTCGGCGAGACCGTCCGGTTCAATACGCCGGTAGGTGACAGCCCGGGCGACAGCGCGCCGCACATCCTCAACGTCTCGTTCCCGCCGGTGGACGGCCGGGCACTCGACGGCGAGATGCTCCTCCTCGGACTCGACGTGGCGGGCGTCCACGTCTCCAGCGGCAGCGCCTGCGCGAGTGGGGCCGTCGAGCCGAGCCACGTCCTCCGCGCCCTCGACGTTCCTCGCGAGACCGCCAACGCGACCGTCCGCTTCTCGCTCGGGCACGGCACGACCGAGGCCGACCTCGACTTCGCCGCCGAGCAGCTCGCGACGGTCGTCGGCCGGATGCGCGGCGCGTGACCTATCGCTTCAGCAGGCGGTCGTACGCTGCGTGCGGACCGATCCAGAGCCAGAGAAAGTCGCCGTCGTCCGGCGTAGCGATGGCCCGGTACCCGCGTCCTACCCGCGCCGACCACAGTGCGGCATGGATTTTCTTGAAGTGCAGCGATGGATGGTACGGGTTGTTCTCTAGCAAGCGGAAGTTCTTATCCGCAGGACGCTGCACCTCGTCTGGCAACCGGCGGTAGTGGTACCAAAAGCTCGACGAGGCGTGGTGCGTCACGGTAGCGGTGTGGTCCTTCCAGTCCGGTGCTCCTCTTTCGCCTGCTTAATCAGTTCGTCGAACGCTCCGGCCTCTGCGTCAGCCTGCATCTGCCGGTCCCAGTCGTCGAAGTCTTGCTGCTGCCGGTACGCGTCGAGCCGCTCGAACAGTTCGGACTGCTCGGCGTGGGGCAGGGCCTCGATGGCTGCTTGAATCTCTTGAACACTCATGGCTAAAACGGCTGCGTTGTCCCGCAAAAGTACGGGCACGCGTCCAGCGATGCCAAGCCGTACGATCCTCCGGAGATAGCGGCTAGTCGGCTGACTCGGGTACTTCGGGAGGTTCCGCGCTCTCCTCTTCGCGGCCCCGGGCGGCGACATCGACGCGGCGGAATGACTTCTGGAAGAGGAGGCTGTTGGGGACGTAGAGCGTGTGCCCGCCCGGCTCTTCCAGCACCACGAACAGCGGGCGGATGTCGAGCACCTTCCCGGCGAGGTCGTCGCTCGGCACCTCGATCTCGTCGCTGATCTTGAACGGGTCCGAGAGGAAGAGGAACACCCCGGCGATGACGTTCGAGAGCAGACTCCACACCGCGAAGAAGCCAATCGCGACGAGACCGAAGAAGCCGGTCATGAGCACCCACAGCTTCTCCGGGTCGAAGCCCCACACGTAGGCCAGGACGAAGCCCGCGAAGATGACCGTGAAGACACGCGCCACCCGGTAGACGAACCGCCCGCGCAGTTGGTGCATCTGCCGCGCCCGGACGAACCGGACGATCAACGCCTTGAGCACGGCCAGCACCACGACGACGAACACCGCGACGCCTGCCGTCACGCCCCCGCGCAGCAGCAACTCCGTGTTGACAACCTCTTCGACGACGAGCGGGTCCACGTTTGTAGGAGCGGAAGCGGGAAGGAGCGAAAGCAGGGAAGATAGGCGGGACCATGACCTCCGAAATCTTCCGCTCGTTCGGTCCTTCGCTCTTCCCCGCCTAATTCATCTGCGGGTCGTCCGGGTAGTTCGAGAGGAGCGCGTACTCGCCGCCGAGGTCGCGCATGATCTCGCGCCAAAGCACCGCCGGGTCGTCCTCGAACACCCGCGCGGCCGAGGCCGGGAGCACCACCCAACTGCCCTCGCCGACCTCCTCCGCGAGCTGCTCGTCGCCCCAACCAGCGTAGCCGACGAAGAAGCGGAGCGCGTCGCCGTCGAGCGCGCCGCTGCGGACCTGCTCCACGATCACGTCGAACGGACCGCCCCAGCCGACGCCGTCGAGGACGGAGACGGCGTGCTCCACCTCGTCGGCGTAAGGGTGGAGGTAGTGCAGCGTGTCGGTCTGCACCGGCCCGCCGAAGTAGAGCAGGTGCTCCATCCCGACTGGCTCGTCGAGCACGTCGGGTAGGCGGAACTCGGTCGGCCGGTTGAGGATCAGCCCGAACGAGCCGTCGGCGTTGTGGTCGCAGATCAGGACGACCGACCGCCGGAAGTTGGGGTCGAGCAGGGCCGGCTCGGCCACGAGGAGGACGCCGGGGGCGAGGTCCATCGAGGGATAGTGAGGAGTCGGAAAGAGCGGAAGGTAGGGCGGGGAAGGGTGGGAGTGGGAGGAGTGGGAGGAGTGGGAGGAGTGGAAAGGAAAGCCGAGGAAGTTAATTAGGCCCTCGCGCTTTGCGTTGACGTTCCTTCTTCCCATTCCGCCCGTTCTCCCCCTTCCTCCCACTCCGCGCCGCAGGCGCATCGCTCCTAACACCCCCGCTCGCCGAGGTCGCGGGCCACGTCCAGGTAAAAGTCTTTCGACTCGAAGTCGCCGGGGGCGAGGCGGAGGCCGACCTGCCGGGCGTGGTCCGCGTCGAGCACGCCGCGGAAGTCACCCCACGTCGCGCTCTCGACCGCGACGAGGCCGTCGTTCACGCCGGCCTGGGCGTAGAGAATCCGGTTCGGGACGATCAGCGGCGGGTAGATTGGCGCGTCAGTCCCGCGCCCGGCGCGGCCGGCCCAGGAGGCGTAGTAGATGTCCGGGTGGTCGGGGTGGGCCGGGTTGAAGGTGCCGTTGACGAACATCGGCGTCAGTTCGTGCAGGGCGTCTTCCGTGTTGGGAGCCTCGATCTCGTAGGCGGCGCGCCCGACGAAGTCCATCACCGCGACGGCCCAGGTCCGCAGCCGCTCCGGCCGGGAGAACACGTAGTCGGCAATCGAGCTGCCCCGGTGCGGCGTCGAGACCGTGACGAGCGACGCGACGTGGGCCGCGCGCCCGAGGCTGCCGATCAGGTAGCGCGCGTCGAGGCCTGCCGAGGAGAACGCGATGAGGTTGACCTTCGCGGATCCAGTCTCGGCGAGGACGGCGTCGAGGCGGTCGGCCCAGGCGCGGGCGCGGACGCTGATCGTGTCGTAGGGGTTGACGTGGGGGGCGTAGGCGAGGAGGCCGTGCCCGCGCAGGTGCATCGCCTCGGCGTGGAGCACGCCACCCTGCATCAGGTTCGCCAGCGCCCCGAAGCCGTGCATCAGCACCACCGGGTAGCGCGTCCGCACGAGCGGCGGCTGCGGAAACGGCACCAGCTCGACGGCCCGGCGGGCGAGGCGCTCGGCGCGGCGGGAGAGGGAGTCGAGCACGGTTCGGGGAGCAGAGGACGGAAGACGGAGGACAGCGGACAGAGAGAAGGTACCCCGCTGTCGCACGCCGCGCCTACCCGTAGGGGCGACCCCATGTGGTCACCCGAGGGCTGGCACCACCCGGCGGCCCTAACCAAGCAGCAGCATCACCGCCCCGGCCACGAGCGGCACGCGGACGTTGTCGTTGAGCGGGACTGGGAGCGCCTCCACGACCGCGGCCGTTGCAGCGCCGACCGCCAGGGCCGGCAGCGCCACGCCGTCCTCGGGGAGCACGCCGAACGGGATCGCCGCCAGAAACCCCGTCACGAAGAACGCTACCGAGCCCTCGACTGACTTCGGCGAGAACGGGTAGCGCGTTCGCCCGTAGCGCCGCCCGACGACTGCCGCTGCGCCGTCGCCCACCATCAGCATCGCCAGGGCCGAGGCCGCGACCGGCTCGGGAAAGAAGAACGCGCACAGCGCCGCCGAGACGCACATCCACGTCGCCCCGTTGACGACCACCGGTCCGCCGAACGGGGGCTGCTCCTCGGGCCGCATGATCGGCTCGAAGAGCCAGGTGATGAGCCGGTGGACGGCGTGGACGCGCACCCGCAGCACGTCGGCCACGTGGGCGAGGGTAGCCAGCGGCCCGAGGAGCCACAGCGCGACCGTCCGCCCGAGGACGAGAATGCCCGCCGGCAGCACGAGCGCGCCGAGGTGGATCGCCTTGCGCTTGAGCTCGGCGGCGTAGGAGATCAGGGGGGGCGAATCGCTCACGGGCGGTAGAAGAACGGAAGCGAGGACGGGCAGAAGCGAGGAAGATAGGGCGGCGGTGCGTCCCGGTATCTTCCCGTCCTACGCTCCTCCAACCTCCCCACCGCCATGCGCCTGCTCTTCCTCTTTTCCCTCGTGCTTCTCGCCACCGGCTGCACCGACGACAACTACGGCGAGGCCATGTCGCGCGAGCACGCGGGCGAGTCGCCCGTCGCCACCCCCATCGCCGCCGCCATCGCCGACGATGTCATCACGGGCCGCCCGGTCTACGCGAGCGTCGGCGGCGAGTCCGTCACCGGCTTCCTCGCCCGCCCCGACACCAACAAGACCACCGAGGCCGAAGAGCCGCTGCCGGGCCTGATCGTGATCCAGGAGTGGTGGGGCCTCAACGACAACATCCAGACCATGGCGAAGCGCTTCGCCGACGAAGGCTACGTCGCGCTCGCGGTCGACCTTTACGGCGGCGAGATCGCCGAGGACGCAGGAGACGCCCGCCGCCTGATGAGCGCGGCGATGGAGCGCGAGGCTATGCTGACCGACAACCTGCGCCAGGCCTACGACTACCTCGTCACGCAGGAAGGTGTCGGCGAGGTCGGGGTGATTGGGTGGTGCTTCGGCGGGGCCTGGTCGCTCCGCACCGCGCTTGCGATGCCGGACGACATCGGCGCGACGGTCATCTACTACGGCCGCCTCATTACCGACCGCGACCGCCTCGCCGCGCTCGACATGCCGATCCTCGGCATCTTCGGGGCCGAAGACCAGGGCATCCCCGTCGAGAGCGTCCGGGAGTTTGAGACCGTGCTCGCCGACCTCGGGAAGGACGCCCAGATCGAGGTCTACGAGGGCGCGGGCCACGCCTTCGCCAACCCGTCGGGCGAGCGCTACGACGCCGAGGCCGCCGAGGACGCGTGGGCGCGGACGCTCGCCTTCTTCGACGAGCACCTGCGCAGCGGTCAGCGCGGCGAGTGAGCCAGAGGTAGCCGCACGGCTGCGCCGCCTCCCCTTGGATTTCCGACCTCGCACCCCTATCATAACCCCGCGTGCTTAGGCTGCACGCGGGGCTTTTTGTTTCTTACCAACCTGCACCTGTCATGTACCGACTCTGCTCCATCATCGCACTCACTCTCGGACTTCTCGCGTCGCCTACCCTGGGGCAGCCCACGATCTTCGTGGACCAGAGCGCAACCGGAGCGGGCGACGGTTCCTCGTGGGCCGACGCCTTCACCGACCTCCAGGACGCCCTCTCCGTTGCCGCCAGCGGTGACGAAATCGCCGTTGCCGAGGGTACCTACACGCCAAGCAGCACTGGGGACCGCGAGGAATCTTTTGTCATCCCGAGCCGCGTGAACATCTTCGGCGGTTTTCCGACTGGCGGCGGCACGCCCATGCAGCGTGACCCTGACCTCTTCGAGACCGTGCTCTCGGGCGACCTCGCTGGGAACGACGGTCCCGACTTCGTGGGCAACGACGAGAACAGCTTTCACGTCGTGCGCATGACCGATGTCACGGACTGCACACGTGACCAACCAGAGGTCACGGTCGTCTTCGACGGCTTCACGATCCGAGGAGGGAATGCCGTAGGTGGGGCAGGGGGTGGACTTCTCTATAGATCTACCATAGACGGGGAAAGCTGTGTGATCCGGCTGAGCCAGCTTGTCTTCGCTGGCAACAGCGCAGACGAGGGTGGAGCAGCCGACTTCTCCTCCAGTACGTTTGTTTTCGAGCGACCCGTTCTCGAAGATGTGGTCTTCGCGGGGAACAGAGCATCGGGGATGGGCAATCAGGACGGAGGCGGCGCCGTCCGTGCTAGCTCAGGAGTCCTGTTCCAACTCTCGTTTATCGACGTAGTGTTTCTAGGCAACACCGCGTCTAGGAACGGGGGAGCCGCCTACCTAAATGGCGGCTTCTCGGAGGGAGAGCCAGCCCCTTCGTTTACCAACGTGCATTTCTATGGCAACAGCGCAGATACGGGCGGCGCAGTCTACATACGAGGTGGGGGGGGAATACAGCCTCTCTTCGTGAATGCCCTCTTTTCTGGCAACGAGGCTAACGGAATTAATGGGATCGGTGGCGGCGTATATCTGGACGTACCAGGCAGTGGCGGCGTGAGGGCTTCGTTCTCAAACGTCACGTTCTACGGCAATAGCGCCTCGGACGGTGGCGGGGTCGCAGCGAATGGGAACACGATAGACAGTTCGACGCAGTCCTTCTACGACAACGTCATCTTTTGGGACAACGAAGCAGAGCGCGGGCCCGGAGTCTTTCTCTCGGACCGGGGCGCGGAAGGCACTTTCCGCAGTAGCCTCGTTCAAGGCGTCGAGACTGGGCAAGGTATCCGGGAGGGGGAGATCGTCAACGAAGGCGGTAACTTCGTCGCCGATCCGCTCTTCACAGATGCTGACGGGCCCGACGGCATCGCCGGCACGCTCGACGACGACCTCACGCTCCTCGCCGCCTCGCCCGCCGTCGACGAGGGCAACCAGACCATGCTCCCCGACGACACCGCCGACCTCGACGGCGACGGCAACACGAACGAGCCGCTCTCGCTCGACTTCGCCGGCAACCCGCGCGTGGACGGCCTCGGCGTGGACATCGGGGCCTTCGAGCGCGTCTCGGACGGCCTCGAAGCGCGCGCCGGCGCGATGGGCGAGCCGGTCACGATTGCGGCCGAGGGCGGAACGCTCAGCTACAACTTGCGCCTCGCCAACGAAGGCGCGGCGGCGCAGGCGGTCGACGCCTGGGTGGTGGCGCTGCTGCCGAACGGCAACGTGTTTGGCCCGGTCGACGGACCGCGCGCGATCACGCTTCCGGCCGGGGCGAACGTCGGTCCGGTAATGCTGCAAGGGAACGTTCCGGCGCGGGCACCCGAGGGCGATTACACGGCGCTCGTGCGGCTGGGCACCTTCCCGGACGTGGTCGTGGCGCAGGCGGCGGTAGGGTTCGAGAAGCTGGCGGCGGCCGCGCGCGGCGGTGCGATGACGCTCGCCGACTGGCAGACCGGTAGCCTGGACGCCCTCGCCGCCGCGGCAAGCTCTGCGGCAGATGTGGAAGCGTCCAGTACGACGTTACCGGACAAGGTGGCGCTCGCCCCGGCCTACCCGAACCCGTTCGCCCGGCGGGCGACGGTCGGCTTCGCGCTGCCGGAGGCGGCGGCGGTGCGCCTCGCCGTCTACGACGTGCTCGGGCGCACTGTGGCCGTGCTCGCCGACAGCGAGATGGAGGCGGGGCGGCACGCGGCGAGCTTCGACGCGACGGACCTGGCGGCGGGCGTGTACCTGGTGCGGCTGGAGGCCGGCGAGCAGGTGCGGACGCAGCAGATCACCCGGCTGCGCTGACAAGCACGGCCAGCGCAGCGGCGGCGCGTTTTCGGGGCCGCCGCTGCGTTCTGGGTCCGGTCGGCGTATGTTATGCCTCGGACATACCACGGAACGCTATGCAGATCGAGCCCTCCTCCAGCGCCGGCCACTGGCGGCGCTACCAGAAAGCTAAGAAGCTCGCCTGGAACCCACAGCACATTGACCTCGACCAGGACATCCACGACTGGGAGGGCCTCACCGCGGCCGAGCGCGACGCGACCATCCGCGCCTGCGCGCTGTTCCTCGGCGGCGAAGAGGCCGTCGCCTCGGACCTCGCCCCGCTCTTCGTCGCCCTCCGCCGCCGCCCCGGCCAGGACGCAGCGTGCGCGTTCCTCGCCTCGCAGATCTGGGAGGAGACCAAGCACGCCGAGTTCTTCCGCCGCTGGCTCACCGAGGTCGCGGGCGACGTAGACCTCGACGCCTACACCGGCCCCTCGCACGCCGAACTCTTCGAGCGCGTCCTGCCTCAGCGCCTCGACGCCGTACTCAGCGACGGCTCCGACCGGGCGATCGTCCGCGCGGTCACCACATACCACGTCTTCATCGAGGGCATGCTCGCCGAGACGGGCTACCACGGCTTCTACGAGATCTTCGAGAGCCGAGGCATCATGCCCGGCCTCGTCGAGGGTATCCGGCTTGTGCAGCGCGACGAGGCCCGCCACGTCGCCTTCGGCCTCGACGTGCTCGGCGACGCCTTCGGGCGCGACGCGGCGCTGCGCGAGGTGATGGAGGCCGAGGCCGAGGCGCTCTTCGACCTCGTCGTCGGGACGCTCGGCGACTACTTCGCGCCCTACGGCGGCGAGACGGACCCGTTCGGCCTGACCGCGACCGACCTGCTGATGTTCGCCTCGACGCAGCTCGGCAAGCGGCAGGCCGTGCTGGAGCGCGTCGCCGCCTGAGAGGCCCGGTCGTAGTTTGGCGCAGTTCAGCGCGATAGGCATGACCGACGAGCGACGCTACAGCCAGGACGAACTGCACGCCATCTTCGAGCGGGCGGCGAAGCGGCAGGAAGAGGCGCAGCGCGCCGAGGCCGCGAGCCGGGACCAGCTCACGCTCGCCGAGTTGCAGGAGATCGGGGCCGCCTCCGGCATCGACCCGGCGCACGTCGCGGCGGCGGCCCGCGAGCTGGTCGCCGCGCCGCCGAGGGACGTGCCCACGTTTCTCGGCGCACCGACCGAGGTCGAGCGCACGCGGATCCTGCCGGGGCCGGTCTCCGACGAGGCGTGGGCGCAGATGGTTGCCGAGGTCCGGCGCACGTTCGACGACGACGGGAGCATCGGGCAGATCGGCGAGATGCGCGAGTGGACGGCCGTCAAGCGCACGAGCAGCAACACCGGCACCGCGATGCGGCTCACCCTGGAGCCGACCGGCGAGGGCACGACGCGGGCCACGCTCCGCAAGTCCGTCCGGGAGACGGCGAAAGGATTCGGCATCGCGGCCGGTGTCAGCGCGGCGACGGCTATCATGTTTTTCGTCCTCTTTGTCGCCGGTGACAACCCAGACTTATGGGTCCCGGCTGCGATGATGGTGAGCATGGCGCTCGGCTTCGCCGGCGTCACGCGCGGCTGGCTCGGCTACTGGAACGGAAAGCAGACAGAGGAATTCGACGGCGTCCTCGACCGGCTCGAACTCGTTGCCCGGAGTGCCGCGCCTGCGACGATCTCCGCGCCCTCGGAGGCCAATCGGGAAAAGGCTCCGGCGGCACGGATCGATCTCGACGCCCTGCCCGACGCAAGCGACGCGGCGGGCACTACCGAGCGCACGCGCACGCGCTCCTGACGCCACCCACTCCATGCCCGACCGCCGCTTCACCGAGGACGAGGTCCGCGAGATCGTCCGCCGCGCTTCCGAGCAGCAGGCTGAGGACGCCGAGCGTCGCGAGGCCCGCGAGCACGGCCTCACCCTCACGGACCTCGAACGCCTCGGTGCCGAAGTCGGTCTCGAGCCAGACTACCTCCGCCGCGCCGCCGACGAGGTCCGCACTGGCCGCCGGAACGCCGCCGAGACCGAGACACGGACGGACACGCACGTCGTCGTGGAGCGCCGGATCGACGCGCCGTTCACGCCTGAGGCGTGGGAAGACACGGTCAACCTGCTGCGGCAGCGCTTCGGGCTGAGCGGCGGCTCGATGTATGGACAAGGCACCTCCGGCGACGTGCAGCGGGTCGGGCGGGCGCACGAGTGGTCGCACACGAGCAGCCTCGGCGTGCAGACACTCATCTCGGTGAGCGAGCGCGAGGGCGGGCTGCGGCTGCTTCTCTCGCAGCGTGTCGGGACGGCCTCGCCGAAGGTCGAGGGGATCGCCTACGCGGCGGTGATTGGCCTCGTGCTTGGCGTCATCGCCGCGGCCTTCGCCCTCAAAGCCACCGGCAGCACGGCCATGTTCTTCCTCACGCTGCTCGGGATTACGGGCGTCATGACCGGGGCGGGTGCACCGGTCGTCACCCGATTAGACAAAGGGTGGCGCGAGAAAAAGATGAGCGGGCTAAAGGAAATCGCTTCAGACATCGGACAGGTGTTTCAGGACGCTGCGCGGAGCAGCGCGGCGGGCCAGCACACTGAGACGGACCAGGAGAGCGCACCAGTCGGGCAGCGGGCTCGCGCCAGCGAGCCACAACTCGACCTCGACGCGCTGCCGGACGAAGAGGAGCGCACGGGAGCAGCGGAGCGGCGGCGCACGCGCTCATGAGCCTTCGCGTCGGCCTCGTCTTCGACCGCTTCGGCGACGCGGCACCGCCGCCGGACGCGCCGCCGGACTGGGACGCCGAGTACGAACCCGAGGCTACGGTCGCCGCGCTCGAAGCCGCCGTGCGGGCGCTCGGGCACAGGCCGGTCCGCGTCGGCTCGGCGCGGGCACTGCTGCGGGCGATGGGAGAGGGGCTACCCGATCTCGACGCGGCCGTCACCATCGCTGAGAGCTACGGAAGCCGCAACCGCGAGGCCCACGCGCCGGTCCTGCTCGAACTGGCCGGCGTCCCCTGCCTCGGCTCCGACGCCCTCACGCTCTCCGTCTCGCTCGACAAGGCGCTCACCAAAACCCTCGCCCGCGCCGCCGCCGTGCCGACGCCCGACTGGCGGGTCGTGGCGAGCGCCGCCGAGATCGGCGAGGCGGACCTGCCGCCGTTTCCGGTCTTCGCCAAGCCGCGCTACGAGGGGACCGCGAAGGGCATCGCGCTGTCGAGCCGGTGCGACGACGCGGACGCGCTCCGCGCCGAGGTCGGGCGCCAGGTGCGGCTTTACCGGCAAGACGTGCTCGTCGAGCGGTTTGTCGAGGGCAGTGAGTTCACGGTCGCCGTCGTCGGCAATCCGGGCGAGGCGCTGCCGGCGATGCAGCGGGCGACGGAGCGCCGGACCGGCATCGGGCTCCACGCCCTGGAGCGCTACGACGACCCCTCGGCCCCGTTTGACTACGACCTCGGCGCGCTCGACGCGGACCTCGAAGCGCGCCTCCACGATCTCTCGCTCCGCGTCTACGACGCCCTCGAGTGCCTCGACTTTGCCCGCCTCGATTTCCGCGTGGACCCTGGCGGGGAGCCGTGGTTCATCGAGATCAACCCGCTTCCGACCTTCGCCCCGGACGGCACGTTCGCCATCATCGCCGATCTCGCCGGTCAGGCCTACCCCGACTTCCTCGCGGGCGTGCTCGGGCGCGGGCTGCGGCGGCTCGGCGTCGGGTAGAATCCAGCTATCTCTTGCGGCGTAGGCTAGACTATGAGCACGACCCCGACTCAGCGCCCGACCTGCCGGTGCGGGCACGACCGCTACCACCACTTCGCCCGGCCCGACATGCGCTACGGCCTCGGCGGGTGGCTCAACTTCTTCAATGGCATCTCGGCGCAGCCCCGGGAGATTACCTTCCGGTGCGGACGCTGCGGCGAGGCCTTCGAGACGACACGCGCGCCGGCCGTGCTGCAGGCCTTCCGGCGCTACCCCAACATGGACGGCCAGCCTTGACGCAGACCCGGCGCGGGCGAACGCCGTTCGCCCCTACAGATTTCGCCCGATGCTCCCCGAGACTCGACATCCGACACTCGACACGCGGCGCTGGACCGATTGGCGCTGGCAGATGCGCCACCGCATCCACGACGAGGCTTCGCTCCGGCAGTACGTCTGCCCGACCGACGACGAACTGGAGGCAGTCGAGGCGACGCGCGACATCTTCCGCTGGAACATCACGCCCTACTACGCGAGCCTGATGGACCCGCTCGACCCCGACTGCCCCGTGCGGCGTCAGGTCGTTCCGAAGATGAGCGAGATGGCCCCGGACATCGTCGGCGTGGCAGACCCGCTCGGCGAGGTCGAGCACTCGCCGGTCAAGAACCTGATCCACAACTACCGCGACCGCGTCGCGTTCTGCGTCACCGCCGAGTGCGCCATCTACTGCCGTTACTGCCTCCGCAAGCGGATGGTCGGCGACGCGGACTTCATGATGCGAAAGGACGAACTCGGCACGGCGATCGACTACCTCGCGGCGCACCCTGAGATCCGGGACGTGCTCCTGACCGGCGGCGACCCGCTGGTCTTCAACGAGAAAAACCTCGGCTGGCTGCTCGGCCGGCTCCGGGCGATCCCGCACATCGAGGTCATCCGCCTCGGCTCGCGGCTGCCGGTGACGCTCCCGTTCCGCATCACCGCCGACCTGTGCGACCTCCTCCGCGAGCACCACCCGGTCTGGCTCAACACCCACTTCAACCACCCGAAGGAACTCACCCCCGAGGCCGCCGAAGCGTGCGCCCGACTCGCCGAGGCCGGCGTGCCGGTCGGCAACCAGAGCGTGCTCATGCGCGGCATCAACGACGACCTCGCCACGATGAAAGCGCTCGTCGAAGGGCTCGTGGCGATGCGGGTGCGGCCGTACTACGTCTACCAGGCCCAACTCATCGGCGGGACCGCCGCGTTCCGCACGCCCATCGAGACCGGGATGGCGCTCATGCGCGGCCTGCGCGGCCATACCTCCGGCTTCGCCGTGCCGACCTACGTCCTCGACACGCCCTTCGGCAAGGTGCCGCTGACGCGGGACTACGTGCGCGGGCGGGCAGGCGACCACGTCGTGCTCGAAAGCACGCGCGGCGACCTCTGGGCCGAGCCGAACCCAATCGGCGATGAGACTCCGGCGCTCGCGCTGCCCGCCATCGACCTACCGCCTGGCATCGCCACGCTCCCGACGGGCGCGCCGACGTTCGTGCCGGTGCCCGAGGGCTATGCCGAGGCGGTATAGATAGAGGTTAGGGCTTCAGTTGACTTTGAGCGGGGGCACCGGTAGATTCTGGCATCTCCTCTCTTTCTACGCACGGTCAGCGCAACGCACTATGGCCCGGGTATTTACCCCTGCGCTCGCTGTGATCGCGGCCACGCTGGGGTACCTGATGGACAACGTCTGGCTTCTGGGCATCGGCACCGCCCTCCTCGCACTCGCGCTCCTCACCCTTCTCGTTCTGGCCGGCCGCCGCCGCCGCCGCCGGGCTGCGGCCCAGCAGCGGGAGGCATCGATTCCCACGCGCGAGGAGGAAATGCGCTCGCTCGGCATCTCGAACATCCGGCCTAAAGGCCAGGCCCCGCCGGCCGCGGAGCCGGACAGCGAACCGGCCGAGGAGGTCGAGGTCTCCGGCGGGGCAGCCGCGACGCCCGAGGACGGCCCCCTCCCGGAGCGGCGTCCCCCGGCCCGCCGGCCCGAAACGGCACCGCCGCCTGTGCTCGACGCGCGCGAGGACTCGCCGTTCTGGCGCACCCACTCGCCGACGGCCATCACGTCGCTCCTGCGCGCGCTCTGGGCCGCCACCGACGTCCAGACCGTCGCCCTCTTCTCGACCGATGCCTCCGGCACGACACTCGAAGCGGCCCTCTCGCACAACCCGGCCGCCCGGCGCGACGGGCGCTTCCCGGCAGGCAACGCGTTCCTCGATGCGATCCTCCCCTCGCCGTCGCTGACGGTGCTCGGTGCCGACGACCCGCTGCTGCGCGCGATGCCGCACTACAGACGCCCCGTCCCGCTCGGCGGCAGCGCTGTCCTCCCCGTCTGCGACCTCGACGATGGCCCGGTACACCTCGTGGCGGACCTCGGGCCGGACCACAAGGGCTTTACCGAGCGCCAGCGCGGGCTGCTCACGCAGTACGCCGGGTTGCTCGGGGCGATGCTCGCCGAGCCGGAGGAGGCCGCGCCCTCCGCGGTCCCCACCCGCCGCTCGATCATCGCCGAGGAGATGGGGCGCGCCCGCGACCTGGAGCGCCCGCTCGCGCTCGCACTCGTCTACCAGTCCGACGCCGAGCGCGTCGACCAGCAGGGGCCGGAGGCCGTGGCTGAGGCCGAGCGCGTGCTACTGCGCCACCTCGAAGACGTGAGCCGCGGCGCTCGCGTCGAGCGCTTCGGCGAACTCATGGCCGGGGTGTTTCTCGCCCAGGCAGACGAAGGCATCGAGGCCTGGGCCGCCCGCGTCCGCGCCCGCGCCGGCGCCGAGGGGCTGCCGCTCGTGACGGGCATCGCCCGCCTCACGCCGCAGCACCGCGACGCCGACGCGCTCCGCGCCGACGCTGCCAACGCGCTCCAGGAAGCCCTCGCGGCCGAGGAGCATCACGTAATCGGCTGACGGCGTCTGAATGTTCGTGACGATCGTGCTCGACGGGGTGGGCATCGGCGCGCAGCCCGACGCCGAGCGCTACGGGGATGCCGGGAGCCACACCCTCGGCCACGTCTGCGCGGAGGCTCGCCCCGACTTACCTAACCTCGCCCAACTCGGCCTCGGCTGCATCGCCCCGCTGAGCGGGGTCCCGCCCGCCGACCAGCCGCTCGCTTCGTTCGGCCGCATGACTGAGGTCTCGGCCGGCAAGGACTCCACGACGGGCCACTGGGAATTGTCAGGCCTCCACCTCGCCGAGCCGTTCCCAACCTACCCTGGCGGCTTTCCGCCCGACCTCGTCGCGCGGTTTCTGGAGGCGACGGGGTGTGCGGGCGTGCTGGCGAACAAGCCTGCCTCCGGCACTGCCGTCATCGACGCGTTCGGCGAGGCACACCGGCGCACCGGGCACCCAGTCCTCTACACCTCCGCCGACAGCGTCTTCCAGGTGGCGGCGCACAAAGACGTGCTCCCGCTGGAGCAACTCTACGCCCTCTGCCGCACGGCGCGCACCGAGGTCTGCGTCGGCGAGCACGCCGTCGGGCGCGTCATCGCCCGCCCGTTCGTGGGCGAGGCCGGCGCGTGGGAGCGTGTCTCGGCCGAGCGCAAGGACTTCTCGCTCGCGCCGTCCGGCCTCACGGTGCAGGAGGCGCTGCAAGGCAACGGGGTCCGCACTGTCGCCGTCGGCAAGATCGGCGACCTGTTCGGCGACGTGGGCTTCGACGAGGTCGTCGAGACCGAGAACAACAGCGAAGGGGTCGCGCGCACGCTCGACGCGATCCGCTCCGGCACAGCGCGCACCTTCGTCTGGACCAACCTCGTCGACTTCGACCAGCATTACGGGCACCGCAACGATCCCGCCGGGTTCGCCCGCGCCCTCGAAGCCTTCGACCGGGCGCTGCCCGCGCTGATGGACGCGCTGCCTGACGCCGCCCGGCTCGTCCTCACCGCCGACCACGGCAACGACCCGTGCTTTCCCGGCACCGACCACACCCGCGAGTACGTCCCGCTCCTGCTCTGGGAGAGGGGAAGGGGGAGCCGAGACCTCGGACTCCGTGCTACCTTCGCCGACCATGCGGCAAGCGTCGCCGCCCACTTCGGGGCAGCGTTCACCTGCGCGGGCCAGTCCTTTGTCTAGGAGAGATTGGGCTCGGGTCCTGCTTGGCCGTCGCCGGACAGCGGGAGGTTGGCCGGGCCGGAGCGGCTCAGCCGGTGCTCCGCCGGGGCGTACTTGTCCCACACCGGGGCGAAAATCTCCAGGAAGCGGTCGATGTCGCCCTCCGTATGTGTCGCCATCAGGCTAATGCGGAAGCGCTCCTCGTGGGGCGGTACCGCCGGGTACTCGATGGAGTTCAGGAAGACGCCCTTCTGGTTCAGCTCGACGATCGCTTCGCGGATGGGGAGCCCTTCCGGCGTGCGCAGCGCGATGATGGCGGACTCCGGCTCGGGCAGGCTGAACCCGATCTGACGCAGGCCGCGCGCCATGTAGGCCATCAGGTGGTGCAGGCGCTCGACGCGCTCCGGCTCGCGCTCCATCACGTCGAGGCCGCCGAGGACAGCGGCGACAGAGGCTGGCGGGAGGGACGAGGAGAAGACGTAGCTGCGCGCGTAGTAGCGCATCCAGTCCGCGATGGGGCGGGTCGTGCAGACCGCCGCGCCGGTCACGCCGAACGTCTTCGAGAACGTGCTCATGATGATGTCCACCTCGTCCGTGACGCCGAAGTGGGAGGCGCTGCCGCTGCCGCCCGGCCCGGTGACGCCGGTACCATGCGCGTCGTCGACGATCAGGAACGCGCCGTGCTTGCGGCAGATCGGGGCGATAGCGTCGAGCGGTGCCATGTCGCCGTCCATCGAGTAGACGCCCTCGACGCCGACGAAGGCTTCGCCGGTGCGGTCGGCGAGGCGGTCGAGCACGCGCTCCAAGTCCTCTACGTCGTTGTGCGCAAACGTGCGAGTGCGCGCGTCGCTCATCTTCATGCCATCCCGGAACGACGCGTGGCCGAGCTTGTCGGAGAGAATGTAGTCGTGGCGGCCGGCGAGGAGCGAGAGCATCCCCACGTTGGCCCCGTAGCCGCTCTGGAAGAGGAGCGCGTCCTCGGTGCCTTTGAGCGCCGCGATCCGCTCTTCGAGTTCGATGTGGAGCGCGCCGCGCCCGTTGAGCAGGGGTGATCCACTGACGCCGACACCGTATTCGTCGATAGCATCTTTCATCTTCTGCCGCACGTAGGGGTGCGACATCAGCCCGAGGTACGAGTTCGAGCCGAACATCAGCATCGGATGCATCGCATCCGTGTGGTGGTTTCCGACCGTCGTGATGCGGTCGGTGACCGAGCCGATGGGGCGGAGGTGGAGACTGCCACCGCGCTGGTGGAGCCCGCGGATCCATGCTGAGAAGAACTTGGCCCGGTCGGTGAGGTGCATGGGCTTTGCCCGCTGCATCATCTCACTCAAGTCGAGATGTTCAATATCCTCGTGTTCGAACGGCGCAGTGCCGCCCGTGATGCTGGAGTTGCTCATAGGACCAGGAGGTGGGGGTGGGCAGGGATGTCCCGTTGAGCCCTGCTGGGACATTCCTGGTTGGCGACCTAGAGAGTAGCAGATGCTTGTGGATAAACGCACATTATGGCGCAAAAAGATCCCTTGCGCAATAAATATTGTGCGTATCCATTTCATAAGTTGGTTAAACAAGCACTTAGCGGATCCGTCTTTTTTGGGTTGCATAACGATGGTACAGAAGGTATCATGCGCCGGCAAAAGTGTAACGCACTGCGCCAGATTCCGGCGTCTGTCGAGCAGCATGTCGTTTTCGTCGACTAAAACAGCCTGTCCGTCGAGACAAATCGAGGGACTGGCATGGAATTAGGGATCCGCCTCTCGACAATGAACCAGCTTCCCGACTCCATGCCCGACTCCGCCGCCCTTTCCGCCTTTGAACCGTCCGCCGCCGAGTCTAGCCGAGTGCGCATGACCAGCCGGATTCTACGCCTGACCGACGGTGAACCTGCCTATACGGCGCAGATTCGCACGATGCTCTGGACCGAGTACTGCGATGCCGGAGCACCGCTCGGCCGCTCGGAAGAGGGAATGCTCGTGTGGTGGGACCGGCGGATGACCGACTAGAGCCTGGAAGCCGGGAGGCATTTTTTACCCCCCGGTGGTTCCTTCCTACCCCGCCGGTCTCTCTTTAATATCCCTGCGGGTCGTCGTGCTGGCTTGACCAAACGCATCGCCACAGAACTGCCGGCGGCGCTCCTGAGCGGCGGGCGCTGGCGCAGCCCGAGGAGCGCGACCCAGCCAAACGACCACCGATGAAACTCTACCAAAAGCTCCTTCTCGGATTCGCACTCGTTGCCCTACTCGTGGGGTGTGTGGGATATGTGGCACAAGTGATGAACAGCCGGGTGGAGTACGGCGTGCTCCAGCTCAGCGAGGGGGCGGCCTCGGAGACGAACCACGCCATCGAAATGACGCTGGCCCTGCGGGAGAGCCAGGCGCTGGCAGGGGAACTGGTGGCGCGGCGCAGCGAGGTCTCGGCGAAGGCGCTCCGCACGGCGCTCCTCCGGTTCGAGCAGCAGCTCGCGCAGGGGCGATCCGTGGTCTCCGCGACGCGCGCCCGCGCCGAGGCATGGGGCCGCGGGGAGGACCTCGACGAGGCCAGCGACCGCCTCGCGTGGATCGACGAACTCGGCCTCGGCTTCAGCACCTACCAGCAGCACGCCGAGCGGCTGATCGACCTCACCACCCAGCGGCCTAGTCAGGCCCGGGCGTTCCTCGCCGAGACCGTCACCCCGCACGTCCAGAAGGCGATGCTGCCGCCGCTGACGCAGTACCGGAACCGCGTGGACCTCGCCTTCAAGACCGAGACCGAGGCGGTCCGCGCCCACCTCGCCCGCGCCGACCGCATGCTCTTCGTCGCGGTGCTGCTCACCATCGGGATGACACTCGTCCTCGGCATCCTCATCGCCAACTCGATCTCCGCGCCCATCCTCTCGCTCATGAAAGCCACCGAGCGGATCGGGCGCGGCGACCTCGACTTCCAGCTCGACGTGCGCTCGGACGACGAGGTCGGCGCGCTCACCGGGGCCTTCAACACGATGGCCGAGGCGCTCAGCCAGACGACGGTCTCGAAGCATTACCTCGACACCATCCTCCACTCGATGGCAGACCCGCTCTTCGTGGTCTCCGAGGACGGATTCATCCAGATGGTGAACGACGCCGTCGTGGACACGCTGGGCTACGAGAAGGAGATGCTCATCGGGCGTCCCCTCGGGTTCGTCTTTGCCGGCGGGGTTGTGGAGACGGACACCCTGCTCGGCGACGTGCTGCGGCGCGGCCACTCGGGCAACCGCGAGACCGTACTCCAGCAGCGCGAAGGGGCCGAGTTGCCCGTCGCGTTCTCGGCCGCCGCGATGACCGGGGACGAGGGCGAGGTGCAGGGCATCGTGTGCCTGGCCAAAGACATGACGCAGCAGAAGCTCTTCGAGGCGGAGCTGATCCGCGCGAAGGAGCAGGCCGAGGAGGTGAGCCGGCTGAAGTCCAACTTCCTCGCCAACATGAGCCACGAGATCCGCACGCCGCTGACGGGGATCATCGGCTCGGCGCAGGTGCTCACCGGCGAACTCGAAGGCGAGCACCGGGAGATGGTCGAGACGATGGGCCGGGCCGGCATCCGCCTGCTCGGCACGATCAACTCGGTGCTGGACATGGCGCGGATCGAGGCCGGGGCGCTGCACCCGCAGCCCGAGCCGGTCGAGGTGGCCGACGAGGTGGCCGACGCGATCAGCGTGCTCCGGCCCCTCGCGCTTGGCAAAGGCCTCCGCCTCGCGCTCTTCGAGGCGACGCCCGGCGTCTGGGCCTCGGCCGACCCCGACTGCCTCCACCGCATCTGCGTCAACCTGATCGGCAACGCCATCAAGTTCACGAAGCAAGGCGAGGTCGTCGCCGAGGTCGACGACGAGCCGGACGCCGCCGTGCTCCGCGTCAGCGACACCGGCATCGGCATCAGCGAAGCGTTCCTGCCGCAGCTATTCGACAGCTTCAAGCAGGAGTCGACCGGCATGGAGCGCTCGCACGAGGGCACCGGCCTCGGCCTCGCCATCACGAAGCGTCTCGTGGACCTGATGGGCGGGACGATCGAGGTCCAGAGCGCGAAGGGCACCGGCTCCACGTTCACCGTCCGGCTGCCGCACCTGGACACGGCCGCTAGACCGCCCGTAGGGAACGCCGAGAGGCTGGGCGCGCCGGTCTGAGGTTGGGAGGAGTGGGAGGAGTGAGAGGAGTGAGAGGAGTGAGAGGAGTGAGAGGAGTGAGAGGAGTGAGAGGAGTGAGAGGAGTGAGAGGAGTGGAAAGAAAAGCCGGGAAAACTACTGAGACCCTCGCGCTTCGCGCTAACCGTCTCACCGTCCACCGTCTCACCGCACAGGCGTACCTTCCGGCGTCCGCCACCGCCCCGCCCATGCCAGTTCCCGAATCGTTCTCCGGCACCGCCGGCCTCGCCGACGTGCTCGGCATCGCCTTCGAGCAGATCGAGGCCGAACGTGTGGTGGCGACGATGCCCGTGACGCCGGACCACCACCAGCCGCTCGGCTATCTCCACGGCGGTGCGAGCGTGGTCCTGGCCGAGACCGTCGCGAGCGTCGGCGGCACGGCGAGCGTCCTGCCGGAGAAGGTAGCCTTCGGCCTGGAGATCAACGCGAACCACATCCGGCCGGTGCAGACCGGCACGCTCCGCGCCGTCGGCGAGCGCCTCCACGCGGGCCGCACCACGCAGGTCTGGCAGGTCCGCATCGCCGACGAGGCCGGCAAGCTCGTCTGCGTCAGCCGCTGCACCCTCGCCCTCGTTCCTGCAGGCGAGCGCTAACCTGCCCACTCGCCATTCGACACTCGTAACTCTTCACTCGACACATGCTGCTCGGCAAAGTCATCGGCACCGTCTGGGCCACGCGCAAGGACGAGCAGACCGTCGGCATGACGTTTCAGATCGTCCGCGAAGTCGGGCTGGACCTGGAGGAGAAGGCGAACTTTGTCGTCGCCGTGGACTCCGTCGGGGCGGGCGTCGGCGAGGTCGTGCTCGTCGCCCAGGGCTCCAGCGGGCGGCAGACCGAGCTGACCCAGGGCAAGCCCGTCGACGCCGTCATCATGGCGATCGTCGACCGACTCGACGTAGACGAAGAGGCGGTCGCCGCGCTCAGCGGCTGAACCACAATCAGCCAATCACTCATTCAGCGAATCAGCGAATGAAACTCGGTCACGTCATCGGGAGCGTGTGGGCGACGCGGAAGGACCCGTCGCTGGAGGGCAAGCGGATGCTGCTCGTCCAGCCGCTCCGCTTCGACGGCACCCCGAAGGGCAGCGCCATCGCCGCGCTCGACACCGTGGACGCCGGGCCGGGCGACCGCGTGATCTACGTCACGAGCGCCGAGGCCGCCATTCCGTTCCGCCCCCCGAATGACCTCACCGCCACCGACGCTACGATTGTCGGCGTCGTGGACGAGGTGAACCTGCAAGAGTCCAGAGATGCCTGATCGAGTTGTTGCAGCACTGGTGTTCTCAGAAGCTGTTTGGTGAAGCTACGCGAGACGCCGAACCATAAGCCGGACGGCGCTCAGCTGAATCATAGCCTCACTTACGGCTGGTAACACCTCGTAGTCCCTCGACAAGCGGCGGTAGTTGCCGAGCCACGCGAACGTCCGCTCGACCACCCACCGCTTCTGCAAGACCACAAATCCACGCTGACCCGGCTCGCGCTCCACGATGCGCCACAACCACCCGAACACACGCCAGATCAGCCCCGCAGGCGTGTAGCGGTAGCCCTGGTCAGCGAAGATGACCTCCAAGCGCGGCACCTCCCCCTGGACGCGGTCGAGCAGGTGCGGTGCGTACTGACTATCGTTGCCGCCAGCCTCATGGACGAGCACGCCGAGCAGAAGTCCGAGCGTGTCGGTGAGGATGTGTCGCTTGCGGCCCTTGACGCGCTTGCCGCTGTCGAAGCCGCGCTCGCTACCGTGGCAGATCGTCTTGACCGACGGGCTGTCAATGATAGCGGCCGACGGGCTCGCGTCGCGGTCGGCCCTCCGGCGGACGAGGCGACGCAGATGATGGACGGTGCCGGTCAACCAGCCCTTTGCGATCCACTGCCGGAGGTGGTAGTAGACGGTCTGCCAGGGCGGGTAGGAGTCGGGGAGGTAGCGCCACTGGCAGCCCGTCCTGGCGAGGTAGAGCAACGCGTCGAGGATGCGTCGAGGGTGGTGCTTGGCGGGTCTGCGACCTGTGAACCGTGGAGCGATAACTTCCCACTGAGCGTCCGTGGCGGGCGATCTCGCCTCGCCGGTCGGAGCCATAGCGTCGTGAGCGCATGGATCCGGGCGTCTGGTGAGGTAGGCCTCGTCAGACGCTGACGGACGCTCGCAGCTTCAACTCAGCCGTTCCCCAAACAGCTTCTGAGCCCGCTCGCGCGTCACGAGCCTGAGCTGTTGCGCTGCTGGAGGAGGTCGAAGTAGCGCTTGATGAGCTCCTGGTAGTCCGGCGCGTAGCCGCTCTCGAGCGCCCGGATCAGGTCGCGGCGGAGGCGGTCGATCTCGTCCTGCTCGGGGAGCGCGTCGGGGGCGTCGGGCGGGCGGTCCTGGCCGGTCTGGCTCTTGCGCTCACGCTTCTTGCCGCGCTGGTTGATCGACTCGCGCGCTTCGAGGAGGCGGGTGAGGATGTTCTCTTGCCGCTCGCGGAGTTCGCGGTCGATCCGCCCGTCCTGCATCCGGCGGGCGGCCTCCTCCATCTCCTCGGCGATGCGCTGGAGCTGGCTCCGGCCCTGGCTGTCGAGGTTCGGGTTCTGGGCCATCTCTTCGAGCTGCTGCCGGAGCGCTTCCTGCTGCTGGCGTAGCTGCTGCATCCGGCCCTGCTGGTCCTGCGACAGGCGCTCGCCCTGGCGGTCGTTCAGCATCTGCTGGATCTGCTGGTTGAGCTGCTGCTGCTGGCCGGACATCTGCTGGAGCTGCTGCATCATCTGCTGCATCGAGGGCGAGCCCTGCCCCTGGCCCTGGCTCGGGTTCTGCATCTGATCCATCAGGTCCGAGAGCAGCAGCGCGAGGTCGTTCAGCGAGGTCATCGACGCCTTCTGGTGCCCGGCGGCCTGCGGGACGCGGCGCTCGGTGAGTTCGGAAACCGACGCGCCCATTTCGCGGAGCGCCTCGCCGGCGCGCTTCTGGATCTCGACGTCCATCTGCGGGACCTCGCGGGCGAGGCTGCGGAGCGAGTCGCTGACCGTAGCGAGGCCGGCCGAGAGTTCGACCTGCTGCGAGGCGCTCGGCCGGAGCGTCGGGCTGTCGGCGCGCTGGCCGGCGGTCTCGGCGCGGAGCGACTCCTGCTCGTAGGAGAGCGTGAGCACGTCGTCGAGGACGCGGCGGAGGCCGGCGAGGTTGACCTGCTGCTGCTGGCCGGACATCTGCTGCTGCATGCTCTGCATCTGCTGGCTCATCTGCTGCATCTGCTGCTGCATCTGCTGCTGGCCCTCCTGCGCGTCCTGGAGCTGGTTCTGCTGCAACTGCTGCTGGTTCTCCTGCATCTGCTCCTGCATCTCTTGCATCTGCTCGGCGGCCTCCTGCATCTGCTCCTGCGCGTCCTGGGGCGCGTTCTTCATCCCCTCTAGCTGCTCCTGGACCTCCTTCATCAGCTGCTCCAGCGCCGCGGCCTCCTCCTGGGCGCGCTGCTGCTCCTCGGCGAGGCGGTCCTGCTCGGCCTGCGACTCCTCGGCGCTCAGGTCGCCGTTCTCCTGCTGCTCCTGGAGCGTCCCGGTCTGCTCCCGCAAGGCTTCCTCCTGCTCGGCGAGGGCCTCGGCGCGCTTCGCGGCCTCGTCGAGCTTCTGTGCGGCCTGGAGCTTTTCGAGGAGGTCGAGCGCGCGCTCGATCCGCTCGCGGAACTGCTCCTCGTTGAACTCGAAGTCCTCCATTGCCTCCATCATCTGCGGGAGGTCGAGGTTCTCCATCGCCTCCTGGAGCTTCTGGAGCGCCTCCATCAACTCGGGCGTGGCGACCTCCTCCATGACGCGCTGCATCTCCTCGTACTGCCGCAGCGTCTCCTCGGAGACGAGGTCGTTCTCGCGCATCTGGTCGAGGAGCTCCTGCATCTGCTCGGCCCCCTGCTCGATCTGCTCGTCGAGGTTCTGCTGGCGCTCCATGAGGTTGTCGAGCTGGCGGCGGTCCTCCCAGTCGGCGTCCTGCTTGCGGCGCAGCTCGTCGCGCAGCTCCTCGAACTGCTCGCGCGTCTCGTCGGCGTCGCGGCGTAGCTCTTCCAGGCCCTCCTCGGTGTCGCCGCCGGTCTCGTCGAGCTGGTCGTACTGCTCGGCGAGCGACGGGAAGCGGAGCGTGAAGGTCGGCGTGCGGGCCGACTTGTAGCCCGCGACGGCGTCGTTGTCCCAGACTTGCAGGTAGTACTCGACCACGTCGCCGGGCGCGAGGCCGGGCGCGACGCTGCGGAGGAGCCACGGGTAGGCCACGTCCTGGTCGAGCAGGCGCGGCTCAGCGATGGGGAGGTCGATGGGGGCGAAGTCCGGGGCGTCCTCGGCCTCAAAACCGGACTCGTCCGCGCGCCAGAAGAGCCGGAGCCGGGCGAAGCCGAAGTCGTCGGTGATCTGCGCCGCGACCCTCGTTTGGAGTGCCTCGTTCAGGTCCACGTCCGCGCCGGGTTCGAGGAGGCGGATTTGCGGGGCGGCGTCGGAGAGGAGCTGGAGGGTGTACGAGATCGGGTCGGCGTTCGTGAAGCCGTTCGTGCCGTGGAGGACGAGGCGGTAGGTCCCCTCGCGGCGCAGCCGGAAGCTGCCCGTCGCCGCCTCGCCGTCGAGGTCGAGGCGCACCGAGGTCCCATCATCAAAGACCACGCGCGCCGAGTCGATGGCGACGCCGCCGATGCGGGCGGAGAGCGCGACCTCGGTCCCCGGCAGCCCGATCACGTCGCCGACGTTCGGGGCGAGGCGCTGTGGCGCGAGGCGGGTGTAGCGCGGCGGCGTCGCGGTGACGCTCAGCGCCTGCACCGTCGGGCGCGCCACGACCGTCGCCGTGAACCAGTCGGTCTCCACCGGCGCGGCCTCGACGCGGTAGCGGACCGACTCGCGGACGTTCGTGACCATATGCCGGAAGGTGCCCGACGAGTCGGCGAGGAGGCGGACCCGGTCGGCGCGCTCTTCGCCCACGCGGCCGAGCCAGAGCGTCGCCTCGCGCGGGACGGCCCGGCCCCGCGCCCGGACCTCGACCGTGAGGTCGGTCCCGCGCACGATCTCGGTGTCGCCCGGTGCGACGACGAGGCTGAACGGCGCGGGCGGCGCGAACGTCTCGGTCGGGGAGAAGAGGCGCTGAACGGCCCCGGTGAACGTTGCCGGGGCGAAGAGGCCGAAGAGGGCGAGGCCCATCAGCGGCACGGCGGCGAACGGAGCGGTCCGCTTGGCCGGGCGCGTGTCCTCGACGCGTTCGATGGGGACCGGCTCGATGGCGCGCCCGAGGGCCTGCACGGCCCCGTCGAGGAGCGGGGCCGGGGCGTCGGTCGCGCGCCCGCCCGCGAGGTCGAGGAGGTTCGTCAGCCGGTCCGAGACTTCGGGAAAGCGCTTCCCGATGCGCGCGGCGAGGGCCTCGTCCCCGAGGCCGGGCAGCACCCCGAAATACACCAGGAGCGGCCGGACGACGAACGCCCCGACAAGGCCGAGCGCCGCGAGGAGGAAGGCGACGTAGAACAGCAGCCGCGCCGCCGTCCCCATCCACAACCCGGCTTCGAGCGCCGCCCCGAGGCCGAGCGCGGCGGCGAGGACGCCGAGCGTGAGAGCGAGCCCGAAGAGGAGGTCGGCCCCAAGCACGCGGCGGCGGGCGTGCGCGAGACGCACGCGCAGGGCGTCGAGAAGCTGTCGGCTGTGCTCACTCATGGGGGTGACGAGCGGCGGCTGGCGACTGAGGAATAGAAGAGGCGAACATACAACGAAGGCGAGCAGCAGCAGAACGTGCGTTGGGACACGAGATTGCCCCGGGGCGGCGTTGAGTCAGGCGTAGCTTTGCGCCCCCGGCTTTGGGTGTGCACCCGGCTCTGTTCTCGGGTACTCTCAACGCTGTCTCTCTCGTTTAGCTGGTAGAGAATGGCATTCGCACAACCGACGAGGCCGTTTCTCCGCTGACGCTGTGCTCGATGACTTCCACTCCTTGAATGACAGTCATCCCGGACCCTGATCCGGGATCCACCGGCTGCTTCGCCTGTGGGTCCCCGCCTTCGCGGGGATGACGAGTGTCGGGGGTTGAAGCGTGGACGCCCCCGCGTTTGTGACGAAGGCCGCGCACAGTTTTTGCGCCGTCCGCCCAGCCCGTTCTCACCGACTCCCTATCGCTCTGCCTGTGCTTCCCGTACCGACTAACTGTTGCGCATGGTGGATAGGGTGTGTCCTTCTGGTAACGAGCGCAGCCGCCTTCGCCCAGGCCCCGGCGGACTCGCTGCGGGAGTATGACCTCGGCGAGGTCGTAGTCGGCGGCAGGGTGGCGGAGCGCCCGGCGTCGCCCTCGACGCTCCAGCGCATCCCGGTCGCCGCCATCGACCGCCTCGACGCGCCGAGCGTGTCGGACCTCGCACGGCTCGTCCCCGCGGCGCACGTCCAGACCAACTCGCGCGGCGAAACGCTCGTCTACCTCCGCGCCGCCGGCGAGCGGCAGGTCGCGCTGTTCTTCGACGGTGCCCTGCTCAACATCCCGTGGGACAACCGCATCGACCTCTCGCTCCTCCCGGCGAGCGTCATCGGCGGCGTGACGGTGGCGAAGGGAGTGCCGTCGGTGCTGTGGGGCGCGAACGTGCTTGGCGGGGCCGTCAACATGACCTCGCGCGGCCTCGGCGGCGAGGGGCTCTTCACCGAGGTCACCGGCCAGAGCGGGTCGGAAGGCTTCGGCCAGGGGACGGCGACGCACCTCGGCCGGCGTGGCCCGTTCTCGTGGGTCGCCGCCGGGAGCTACGCTCGCCGCGACGGCTTCGCGGTGCCGGGCGACCTCGCCGAGGCAGGACTCATTTTCAGTCAGCCCGCGGGCGGCGTCCGCACCAACACCGACTACCGCCTCGCCAACGGGTTCGCCCGGTTCGCGTTCGAGCCGTCGCCCGCCGCCCGGATCGGCCTGTCGGTGCTGCATGTGGACAGCGAGAAGGGTATCGCGCCCGAAGGCCACCGCGACCCCGACGAGCGCCGCGTCCGCTTCTGGCGCTACCCGACCTGGCGCATGTCGATGGCGATCCTCAAATCGGAGAACCAGATCGGGCCGCGCACGTCTTTTCGCGGGTCCGTCTGGGGGAGCCGGTTCCGGCAGGAGATCGACCAGTTCGGCGGCGTGGCCTACGCCGACCTCCGCGAGCGCCAGGAGGACGAGGACCTGACGCTCGGGACGCGGGGCACGCTGGAGCACCGGTTCGCGCCGGTCACGCTCCGCCTCGCCGCGAGCGTCCTCGGCTCGACCCACCGGCAGCGCGACGTGGACCTCGAGGGCGGGGAGCGCGCGCCGCGCCGCCGGTTCGACCAGACGACGGGCAGCTTCGGCGTCGAGGCCGAAGGCAGCCCGCTCCCTCGCCTCACGCTCACCGGCGGCGCGAGCCTCGACTGGCTCTCGACGCCGGCCACGGACGACGCGCCCGAGCGCGATCCGCTCGTCGACTACGGGCTGACGGCAGGCTCGGTCTACCGGCTCAGTGCAGCCTGGAGCCTGCGCGCCGCCTCCGGCCGGAAGACCCGCTTCCCGACGCCGCGCGAACTCCTCGACGACGGCCTCGGCCGCTTCGCGCTCAACCCCGACCTCCGCCCCGAGTCGTCCCTTCTCGCCGAGGCCGGCGTGCGCCACGAGGGCGAGGTGGTCTCGGGCGAGGCTACCCTCTTCGTCAACGCTACCGACGACACGATCGACCAGCGCGACGTGGTCCTCGAGGGTACCGAGTTCCGGCAGCGCGTCAACCTGGGCCGCAGCCGGATTCTCGGAGTCGAGGTCGCGGGTGCCGTGCGGCCGCTCGCGCGGGTTCGGCTCGACGGGCACTTGACGGTGATGGACGTGCGCGGCTTCGAGGAGGACGGCACCGGCACGCGCCTTTCCGAGAAGCCCGAAGCCATCGGCCGCCTCGCGGCGACCTACACCTCGGGGCGCGGCCTGGGCGCGACGGCCGAGGCCGTCTACACCGGCGTGGCCTACTCGGCCGACCGGGGCCGCTTCGTCCGGCTCGACCCGTCGCTCGTGCTCAACCTGCGGGTCGGATACCGGCTCTCGGTGCGCGCCGTCTCCGCCGAGGTCTTCGCGCGCGTCAACAACCTCACCGACGCGGTCGTGCTGCCCCAGCTCGGCCTGCCGGGGCCGGGGCGGGCGCTGCAGGCCGGGCTCAAGCTGGCGCTGTAGCCGCGGGTTCAATCGGTTCGGCCTGGACGTGCTGGCTGTGCGCGACCGTCGGGGCGGCGAACCACTGCTTGGTCGTCGCCCAGGTCGAGCGGAAGAGGTCGCTCTGCCGGTAGGCGTCGAGCGCGTCGGCGCTCTCCCAGTGGCTGTAGGTGGTGAGGATGTTCGGGAAGCGCGCGTCCCGCCACAGTTCGAGATACCGGCACCCACGGACGGCCCGGATCTGCGGCGCGACCCCGTCGAACATCGCCAGGAAGTCCTCGACGGCATCCGGGCGGAAGGTCATGCGGACGGTGCGGATGAGCACGGGTTCAGAGGACAGGGGACGGAGGACAGAAGACAGACGAAGGCTGAACAAGTTACGGAGCCGGGCACCATTTCCTGGCGTCGCGCATGGCAGCTCCGAGCATCCGACCCACGCCCCGGCTTTGGCTTTCGAGAGCAGCAGCTTCGCCGGCTGTGATGTAGCCACAGTCCCGAGCGGTCTGTATCCAATGCTCGGTCTCGGCGAGCTCGGCGTCCGCGTCGGAGAGCTTGCTGACGAAGTGGGCCTTGTAGCGTCGCTTGTGCCACGCCTCGGCGATTTTGGCACCCACGGAGCGCGACGAGCGACGCACCTGATCGGTCAGCGCATACCGCTCCTCTCGGGGGAACTGCTTCGTTAGCTCGAAGACACTCCGTTGGAGATCAAAAGCCGCTCGGTACATCCTCAACTCTGAAAAATGCCTCAGTGCTTTGCGCATCATCTATCCTCCGTCCTCTGTTCTCCGTCTGCCGTCCTCTGAAAGCACCCACTGCCCGACCGAGCACGCCAGGCAGCGGCCATCGGCGCAGCGGGTGCGGTAGAGCTGGTGCAGCCCCTGGGCTTCGAGCGCGTTCGCGGGCTTCGTGCCGAGGCGCTCGTAGTGGCGCGTGACCTCGTCGCTGGCGGCGGGGAGCTGCCGGTAGAGATCCGTCACGCGGGCTTCGAGCGGCGTGTCGCCCGTCTGCTCGGCCCAGAGCAGGAGGACCGGGAAGACGGCGTTGACGAGGATGGCCTCGGCCCGCCTCCGGCCGATGGAGGATGACATCGGTTTGCAGGGGCGGTCGAGCCGGACGTGCGTCGTCCAGAAGGCGGACGGTGCGGCACCGGTGAGGGCTTGGCGGAGCGCGGCGGCCGTCTGCTCGGACTGCAGGGCGTGGACGAGGTAGGCGACAGGGTCCCGGTGAAGGAGGCCGCCGGGAGCAGCGAGCGCCGCGGCCTGGGCGATGCGACGCGCCGGGAGGCTGGGCGCGCGGAGCCGGGCGCGGGTCCAGGCCGTCGCCAGCATCGGGCGGACCGGCTCGTCTGCCGTCAGCCGCTCGAAGCGGTCGCGCAGGCCGTCCACGTAGGCCTCCGTCTCCCGGTCTTCGATCCCCGAGGCGGGCAGCAGCCCCGCCCCCCCGAAGAGCAGCGCCTCGGCGTCGCGGAGGTCGGTGAGCGTGCGGAGCCGGCGGAGCGGGACGCGCCGGGCGAGGCGCTCCATCGGGTCGGCGTTCTTGGCGTAGCCGAGGGCGCGGAGGGTGCGCTCGTAGAGGAGCTGGTCGAGATCGGGGGTAGTCAGAAACGCGTCGGCGAGGGCGTCGCGGCGGGCGGCGAGGCGCGCATGACCGTAGGCCCGGATCAGGTCGCGGCGCAGCGCTTCGGGCGCGTCCGGCCAGTGGGCCGCGCACGGTAGGCCGCGCGTCGGCGTCGCGTAGAAGCGGTGGAGGAGGGCGCGGAGCGAGTCCTGGAGGCGCGGGTAGAGGACGACCTCGGGAAGCACCGTGCCGTCGCTGCGGCGCAGGCGGCCCGTGTGGCGGTCCGCGACGAGCGTGACGTGGAGTACGACCCGGTCGTAGCGCGGGTCCTCGTCGTGCCGGTGCAGGACCCACTCGCCCGAGGTGCGGTGTACCTCCACGTCGCCCGACCACGCGAGGTCGCCGATGCGGAGCCGCGCCCCGGAGAAGTCCGGTCCGGCGTCGGTGTTGAGCGCGCCGGGGTGCCAGACCTCGACCGGGACGCTCTCGGACGTGCGGAGGTCGGCGTGGCGGAAGCGGAGGTGCTGCCAGAGGTCCTGGATGACCGCCTCGGGGACGTGCTCGACGCGCGCGTCCGGCTCGTGAAGCGTGATGAGAAGGTCGCCCGAGGCGTCGTGGTAGGCGACGGGCGGCGGTTCGAGGACGGCAGGCATGGCGAGGTCGGGAGCGTGAGCCCAGGTAGACGCACGCCGACGCCCTGCATAACCTCAGGCGGGAAGGCTGCCCGCAGGGCTTCAGCGCAGCACCGTAAGCCGCCGCGAGACCGCTACCCCGGACCCCTCGGCTCGGACGAGGTAGACCCCGGCGGACAGCCCGGCCTTCACGAACTGCAGCCGGTGCTCGCCCGCCGCGAGCGGCCCCTCATGGAGCACGGCCACCTCGCGCCCGAGCACGTCGAAGACCGTGACCCGGACCTCGGCAGCGGTGCCGAGCACGAGCGGCAGCGTCACCGTCCCATCCGACGGGTTCGGGTAGCTCGGCAGCAACTCAGCGACCGGCTTTCTCGTCTCCGCCGGTCCGTTCTCCGCCGACACCGCCGGGAGCACCGTGCGGAAGACGCCCCCGTCGAAGCCCGCGAACCCGCCGCCCGAGCACGCCGCCCACAGCCGACCGTCCGGCCCGACGACGATCTCGCGTGGCTCGGCCGGCCACTCGGTCCACACCGGGCCGAGGTTCGCCCACGACTGACCGCCGTCCATCGAGCGCCAGACGGGCCATCCGTCGGTGTTGCTCTGGTAGACGTAGACCGCCCCGTCGGGGACCGCGAGCAGCTCGGCCCCGCGTGCGCCGCCGCCGGGGATGTCCCCGATCCGGCTCCACGCTGCGCCATCGGGCGAGGCGTAGAGGCCCGTCGGTTCGCCGCCGGGCTGCCCGCGCTCGACGACGACGAGGAGGCGTCCGGCGTAGGGGCCGGCCGGGATGCGGGCGGACGACCACGCGGCGTAGGCGAGGCCACCGTAGAGCGCGGTAGGCTGCCACGAGCGCCCGTCGTCGTCGGAGTAGGCGATGCCGCCGAAGCCGGTGGCGACGATGCGGCCTGCCGGGAAGTCGGGCGAAGGCGGGATGACGACGAGGTTCGTGGTGCCGAGACCGTCGGTACCCTCGCCGAGGCCCTGGGAGGTCCAGGTTGCGCCGTCGTCGGTGGAGCGTGCGGCGAGGCGTCCGCCGTCAGAGGCGCTGCCACGGGTGCCGAGAAGGAGTGCACCTTCGGGAGTGGCGACGGGGAGGGTGAAGGCATCTTCCTGCTCTCCGTACCACGTTTGAGCCCAGTCGAAACAGTCCAAACCGCTAGCTCCTATGATCGTCAGAATGCATATGGTGCGCTTGGACGTAATAATGATGTCTTTACCATATATACCTGAGGAAAATGCTTCTGCGAAGTCGGCATCACCGGGACGAAGTACATGAATGGGATTACCGATCCCCGAGACGTAGAGGGTGTCGCCATCGAAGAATAGCCCTCCCATATCGAGTAGCGTTCCGACCTGCTTCCAAACGAGCGTGTCAGCCTGGACGGTAAGCGGTTCCTGCGCGAGCGCGCACGGGGTGGTGGTCGGGGCGCCCGCGAGAAGCGCCCCGACCACCAGCGAAAGCAGCCGTCTCATCGGATCACCGCTCATCGGATCACCGTCAAGCGCTGCGTCAGGGCACGCCTGTCATTCACGGTGGCCCGTACCAGATAAACGCCCGACGGCAAGACTGAAGCGTCGAAGTCCATCCGGTGCTGACCCGTCTCCAAACGTCCGTCCGCGAGTACCGAGACTCGACGACCGAGCACGTCGAAAACTGTAACCGAGACCTCAGCGGCAGTAGGGAGCGTGAGCGCGACCGTGGCCTTCCCCGTCACCGGGTTCGGGTAGGGTGCCCCGAGCTCAACGCCCCGCTTTCCCGGCTCCGGCTCCTCCTCGCTCGATACCACGAACACCGGCTCGACCGTCCGGAACACCCCGCCCGTCAGACCTGGGCCGCCCGTGCCCTGGTCCATCCCCAGCCACAGCCGCCCCTCCGGACCTACGACCAGGTCGTTCATCTTGACCGGGTTGCCCACCAGCTCCTCGGCCTCGATCTTGCCGGTGCCCACCCACGTCTGTCCTCGGTCGACCGAGCGGTACACCTGCAGGTCCTCCCGCTCGGTCAGGTACATCCCAAAGAGCACCTCTCCTACCTCATCGTCCGCTACCGCCACGAGCAGCGCCCCGAAGGAGTCGGTCCCCGGCACCAGCCCCACGCGCTGCCACACGGTGCCGTCGGTGCTCTCCCAGACCTCGCCGATGCCCGGAGCCGAGAAGTCGTTGACCGCGGCGTAGAGCGTCCCGCGCCCAGGGGCCGAGCCGCCCCACGGGGCGCGCACGACCGAAGACGCCCGGAAGGCGAACGTCCCGAACACGTTCGTCGCCTGCCACGACAGCCCGTCGTCCGCGGAGTAGGCCAGCCCGCCGTTGCCGCCGGCCACCAGCACGCCCCCGGGCTGCGCGCCCGAGGCTGGCAGACCCGCGAACGTGATCGGGAGGAAGCGCGTGCCGAGCGAGGGGGCCATGTCGATCTCGGTCCAGGTGAGGCCGTCGTCGGTCGAGCGCGCGACGGTGTCCTCGGGGTCGCCGTCGAGGCCGGTGACGAGAGCGCCCTCGGGGGTGTAGACCGGCGCGACGTAGCCGCCGTCAAGGACTCTGGCCCAGGTCTGCCCGTCGTCGGTCGAGCGCTGGATGCTGCTGCCACTGCCGGCCAGGAAGGTGCCCGCGCGCGAGACAAAAATGCTCCGGTTCGCGCGGAGGTCGCCGCGCGGGGCGAGGAGCGTCCAGTCGGCCTCGCCGGGGCGGATCACGAAGAGGCCGTCGTCGCCGTTGGCGTAGACCGCCGGGGCGAGGCCGTCTCCGAGGCCGGCGGCGAACAGCCCCCGCGCCTCCAGGGGCTCGCCGACGAGCTCCCAGGCGAGCGAGTCCCCCGTCGGCTGCGCGCGCACGGGTGGAGCCATTACTAGCGCGGACGCCACCAGCGCGGCGGCGAGAGGGAGCACCACGGCGCGGGCGCAGCATGAAAGGTTGCAACGAGTAGTCATTGGGGAACTCTGGGTGGAAGGCGAAGCGGAGCCGCCAGCGCTCAGGCCGGCAGCCCCGCCGAGAGGTTCAACGGACCCGCCTCAGCGGACGAGGCTCACGCGGCGCGTCAGTTGCCGTGCCTCGCCGGGACCTCCGACCGTGGCGCGGACGACGTAGACCCCGGCCGGGAGGACCGCCCCGTCGAGGGCGAGCGCGTGGCGCCCGGCCGCCAGCGGTCCGTCGTGGAGGAGCGCTACGCGGCGGCCTAGCACGTCGAAGACCTCCACGCGTGCCTCGGCGTCCTCGCCCAGCACCAGCGGGAGCGTCACGCGCCCCGACGACGGGTTCGGGTAGGCCGGGTACAACGCCGTCTCAGCACGCGCCGATCCCGCACGGGCCCACGGGCTACTCGTGCCGTCGGTGACTGCACCGCGCCCGCCGCCGTCGCCTGTGCCCAGCCAGACCGTGTGCTCGCGCTGCATCATCGCCGTCGCCTCGTGCTCGGGCCACGCCGCCACGGCCGCGTCGAGCGCCGCCGTCGCCGCCGCTACGTCCCCGGTCTCTACGGCCTCGCGGTGGCGCGCGGCCCACCCGAACAGGGCGTGCTCCGTCCCGGCGTACTCCGCCGTCAGCGCCGAAGCTGAGACCCCTGCTCCCTCGGTCTCGCCTTCGGCACGCTGGACCTCCACGAGCGCCGAGAGCGCCCACGGCCGCTCGCTCTCGTCCTGGCTCCGCTCGTGCAGGAACCCCGCCAGGCCCTCCGAGGGGCCGCGCCGTGCCAGCCGTGTGAGCGCCGCGTAGGCGCGCGCCGCTGCCTCCGGCGTCGCCGCCGTCTCTACCGCGCTCATGAGCAGAAGGAAGGCGGCCTCGGTCTGCCCGGTGTCGGCCAGACCGAGCGCTTCCCATACCATCGCCGGCACCTGCTCGGGGCCTTCCAGTTCGATGAGCGGCGTACCGCCGGCGAGGGAGGAGCCGCCGGCAGGGGAGGAGCCCCGGCTGCTTTGAGCGAGGTCACAGATGCCCCCGGGAGCCGTGAGGAACGGCTGGTAGGTGTAGGTGCTCGACGCGTCGGTGTCCACGAAGGCGAGGTTCGGCCCCGAGGCGCTGCCCCAGTAGTTGCACCGCGCCCGCACGTCGGAGTCGGTCCGGGCCTTGGCGTGGAGCTCGCTCCCGGTGCGGAGGAAGTTGTTCTGCTCGAAGCGCCCGTTGTTTCCCGCCGCGATGTCGGCGCGGTAGTTAGCCAGGAGCGTGCCGGCCGCGTTGTCGGCGAGGTCGTTGTTCTGCGGCGGTGCGGGGTAGGGGCCGGAGAAGAAGCCGAAGGAGACACTGCCGTAGTAGACGGCCTCCGCGCCGTAGCCTCCCGCGTTGTCCCGGACAACACTGTCGTAGAGTAAGACATCGGCCAGCGTCGCCTTTACCCCGCCGTCCGCATTGTCCCTGACAAAGCTGTCCTCGATGTACACGTAGGCACCGCTCGTGGCGTAGACGCCGTCGCCCTCGTGGTCGAAAATCTCGCTCTCGTTCTTCACCCGGACGAACGCGCTTGCGCCCGAGGCGAAGATGCCGCTGGCGGTCAGCCCGAGCGGGCTGCCAATGATGTCGGAGTTGTCGAGGGTGAAATCGCCGTAGACATAGACCGCCGCGCCGCCGTAGCTCTGCACATCCCGGAGTACGGACCCGGCGGACAAGTTGGCTTCACCGTCAAGTTCGACGCGCAGCCCCTCCCAGCCCTGGCTCGTGTCGTCCGCGTCAAAGGTCGTTCCGCTCGCGTTGAGCGTCCCTTCCACGGTGAGCCGCGCCCCCGGCGCGAACGCGACCTCCACGTCGCCGAAGTCCCACGTCTCGCCGGCCGGAATCAAGAGATCCGCCTGCGGGCTGCCGCCGAATCGTTCCAGTGTGGCTTTGAGCGCTTCGTAGGCGTCGACGCGGCCGTAGCCGCACTCCTGCCCCTCGTCGTAATCGGGGTCTACCTCGACGCACTCGTCGGGGTCGGCGGTGAGGCGGAGAATCTCCCGAACCTGGAGCGCCGTGAGTGAGGGGTTGATCGAACGGACGAGCGCGGCCACGCCCACGACGTGGGGCGCCGAAGCCGAGGTTCCGGCATAAAGCTCACTACTCGACGTGAGATAGTCACCCGAGTTCGTGCCGGAGTCGCCGGTCGGGTCCGTCGAGATGATGCTCCTCTCTCCGCCCGGAGCCGTCACGTCGAGCACGAAGGACTCATCGTCACCGTTCCCGCTGGGTTCGCTGTCCCCGACCGAACTGCCTGGCCACCGCTCGTCGGTGAACAGCGTGGCCCCCACAGCGAGCACGGTCGGATAGGCCGCCGGATAGTAGAGGCGCTCGTAGCTCCCCCGAACGTTGCCTCCCGAAGCGACGACGACCACGCCGAGCGTCTCCGCCAAGTTGACGGCGAGAGGGAAGAAGTTGTAGTTCGTCATGAACCCCGAGGTGATCGAGATCACATCCGCGCCCGTCTCCGCAGCGTACTGGATGCCGCGGGCGATGGACTCGGCGTCCGTTCTGAGGTCGCCGGGCATACCGGAGCGGTAGTACTGCGCGATGACCATGTACTCCGCGCCCGTGCCGGGGTCACCGTTGCCGCCGGCGATGCCGGCCATGCCCTCGAAGCTCCCACCGACGGCGTTGTTGGTTCGGGCGAGGGCTACACCGGCCGAAGCGGTCCCGTGATCCTCGCCGTCGAAGTCGGGGTCGCCGATGTTGGAGGGGTCGGCGTCGCCTGGGCACCCATTGAAGGCCCCTACATTGCCGAAGTCCCAGCCGTTCAGGTCGTCGATGCAGTCGTTTGCGTCGCCGTCGTCCACGCCGCTTTGCCCGTTCGCCTCGAACGGGTTCGTCCACAACCCGCCGACGAGATCGACGTGGTTGTAGTCGGCGGGCGAGTCGATAATGCCGACGACGACCTCCGGCTCGCCGGTCGTGACGCCCCACGCCTCGGGCATGCGGATCTCGCACAGGTTCCACTGCCCGTCGCCGATGCCGTCGCCGTCCACGTCGATGCCGCCGCTGTCCCAGAGCGGATCGCTCGGGATGAACCCGCTCGTGCAGGGGTTGCCTCGGTTGCCGGTAGCGGGACCGGCAAGCACGTCGGCTACGGGGTCCACGCTCCCCGCTACGCCCCCCGGACTCGCGCCCATGACGGAGCCTTGTCCGTTGAAGATGACTTCCTCGACGGACGAGTGCGCCGAGAGGTCGGCCGCAACGACGAGCGGGTTGTGCGCCGTCGTGTCTACGCTCAGGACGAAGTAGTTCCCCGGCAGAGGCGATTCGATGAGATCGACTCCACTGCTCCCGACCACATGGTCGACGGCGGATTGCGTCGGGGTCGCCCCATTCTGGAGACGGACGATGATGCGGTCGAGGAGCGCGAGGTCGCCTTGCTGACCGCCGGTGTAGTGGTACCAGGTGCCGCCGACAAGGCGAACCTCAGAGCCTTTGAGCGTGAGGCGATTCTGCGCGTGCGCGTCGCCCGCGTCGATAAGAAGGGCAGACAAGGTCAAGAGAGAGAACTAAGCGAGCAGGACGCATGGGTTTCACCGGCTAGTGGTGGAGGGTAGCGAAGATGCCACGCAATATGGTACCACATTTTTAATAGGTTCACAAGTACTTCATAAAAAGCAGCCCATTCGCTCCGCCTACACCGTCTGCGAAATGGTTTGCGCGTATGGTATATATCTGTCCCGTATTTTGTGCAGGATCAGGCTGCAGCCTTCTCGCTCGCAACATTACGCAGAGATGCCGAGCGCGTCGCGCAGGCCGAGGGCCGCGTGCCGAGCAGCCTCCGCGAAGTCCTCGCCGTCGGAGGCGTAGAGGATGCCCCGGCTGCTGCTCACGAGCAGCGGTCCTGCGCCTGCCGCATCGACAACCGCTACCGCATCGCCGCCCTGTGCGCCGACGCCAGGGACCAGAAACGGCACCTCGGGATAGGCTGCGCGCAACTCGACCAGCAGCGCAGGCCGCGTCGCCCCGACCACGAACCCGGCCTCGCCCGGCCGGTCCGCGGCGGCCTCGACCGCAAGCCGTGCCGCGTACCGGTAGACAGGCTCGCCGCCGGCCACCAGGTCCTGCACCTCCGCCCCGCTCGGGTTGGAGGTGGCGACGAGCGCGAAAGCGCACCGGCCCTCGGTCTCCAGGAACGGAGTGATCGACTCGCTTCCCATGTACGGCGAGACGGTCACGGCATCGGCCTCGGCCCGCTCGTAGAACGCGTGGGCGTACATCCGCGCCGTGTTGCCGATGTCGCCCCGTTTGGCGTCAGCGATCACGAGCCGGTCGCCGGGGACGGCGCGGACGGTCTGCTCGAAGACGCGCCACCCGTCGGCCCCGAGCGCCTCGTAGAACGCGAGGTTTGGTTTGTAGGCGCACGCCACGTCCGCTGTCGCCTCGATGATCGCGCGGTTGAAGGCGAGCACGGCTTCGGCGAGCGGGCGGCCGCGGAGCGGCTGCGGCAGCCGGGCCGGATCGGGGTCGAGCCCGACGCAGACGCGGGAGCGGGTGGCGGCTTGGGCCGCGCGAAGGCGGGCGGTGAAGGACAAGGGCGGGAGGAGTGGGAGGAGTGGGAGGAGTGGGAGGAGTGGGAGGAGTGGGAGGAGTGGGAAGAAAAGCCCAGAAATTTACCGACCCCCTCGCGCTCCGCGCCTACCTTTCTGTCCTCTGTCCTCTGTCCTCTGTCCTCTGTCCTCTGTCCTCTGTCCTCTGTCCTCCGCCTCACCGTCCACCGACCACCCGGTCTTTCCAGCGGACCGTCCCGCGCCAGTGGCCGAGGGCGGAGTCGAACGGCAGGAGGCCGCCGAGGAGGAGCGAGACCGGAGCGAGCAGGCGGACCTGAAGGGGGAAGCGGCTGTAGGTGTCTGTACCGACTTTGAGGGCGTAGAGCGAGACCAGAAACCAGGGCGAGACGAGCGGCGGCAGGACGAAGACGCTCCAGAAAAAGGCTTGGGCGGCAGCGAACCGGAGCGGGGTACCCCCCTGGAGCAGGTAGGCGTTTTTCCGGAACCCCGCCCACGCGTCGGGCAGGCTCCGGTACATCCACACTTCGAGATCGTCGTGAAGGTCGCGGAAGACGGCGCGCATGCCTTTCGCCTTGAGGTAGCGCCCGATGTTCACGTCCTCCAGCACCTCGTCCGGCATCGCCGCGTGCGGCTCGTGCCGGTGGTAGGCGCGGGCCCCGACGAGCCAGCACTGCCCGTTGAGCGAGGCCAGCGACGGTGAGGTCGTGCGCGGGGTGAGCGGGAGGGGGAGCGCCGTCAGGATCGCAAACGGGACGAGGCTCGTCAGCAGCAGCCCGCCACCGCGCAGGTGGGGCAGGCCGCTCACGAAGGCCCCCACCTCGCCCGCCTTCGCCTCGGCCGCCGCCCAGCGCTCCACGAGGCGGCGGAGCGCACCCTCACCCTTCAGCGCGGCGTCGGCGTCGAGGAAGAGGTAGACCTCGCCGCTCGCCTCGCGCGTGGCCTGGTAGAGCGCGTGGACCTTCCCGACCCAGCCCGGCGGCGGCCCGTCGCCCTGCATCTTCCGAACCCCAAACGCGTCGATCACCGCCGCCGTCTCGTCCTCCGACCCGTCATCGTAGACGATCACCTCGAAGTCCGGGTAGTCCTGCGCGCGCAGCGTCGGAAGCAGTCGGCGGAGGTTGTCGGCCTCGTTCCGTGCCGGGATCAGCACCGACACCCGCGGCAGCGGGCTGGGGGCCAGGCGAGCGCGCTTCGTCCGCCACAAGTAGGCGAGGTTGACCGCGAGGATGCTCAGGAAGACGGCGTGGAGGCCACCGAGGACAAGCATGCCGGGCAGGGCCGGGCGGGCCGGGAGGAGTGGGAGGAGTGGGAGGAGTGGAAATAAAAGGCACGAAAGTTACCGAGACATCCGCGCAGCGCGCTGACGCTGCTTCCCATTCCGCCCGTTCTCCCCATTCCTCCCATTCCGCACCGAAGGTGCTACGGTGGGTCGGTCAGGAACTGGTGGAAGAGCGGGGGCGGGCCCTGAGCGAGCAGGCGGTCGCGCACGCGGTCCGTGTTCGGGCGGCCGAGGACGCGGAGCGTGTACCAGAACCAGACCTCGGGCTCGAACGGGGAGAGGCCCGGCACCGAGCGCGACCGCACGATCCCGCGCAGCCGCTCGAAGAGTTCGAGCGCTTTCTCGGGGCTTCGCCCGAAGATCCTCGGCCGGTAGAGCATCGACTGGCCGGCGACGAGGAGGACGTAGGGGTCGTCCGGGTCGAGGGCGCGCGCGCGGTCGAGCAGGGCGTCGGAGCGGATGCCGTAGACAGGCATCTTCCACGGCGGGGCCTCGCCCGCCCGGTAGGCCCAGAGCGCGGACAGCAGCGCGAAGTCCTGGGCCGTCGCGCAGGCGTTCTCCTCCGGGAGATCGTCGAGGTACTGCGCGTCGAGCGTGAGCGGGTAGAGCCGGTAGCGGTAGAGCAGGTCGTCGCTCAAGCTGCGGACCGCGCTGCCGTGCAGGCGCACCAGTCCGTCGGAGTCGTTGTGCGCGTACAGGCTGGCGAGCGTATCGGGCGGCGTGCTGGGCAAGCTGTCGGGAAGGGGCACCGTCAGAAGCAGGGCGAGGAGCAGCGTCATGCGGGGCGGGGTGCGTGGAACGGAGTGCGGGCGGGCTTGGTGTAGCGCTCGACCTCGCGCGTCACGGTATCGTCTCTCAGGTCCAGCGTCGGAGCAGGGGGGCGAGCAAAGATAAATCCCATCGCTCGTCGGCGCTTGGCGTGCCGTCGAGCAGTACCTCCCCGTCGCCGGGGGTAACGCCGCGCAGCGCGTCCAGCGTATGCCCGAGCCGGGCATGCTCGCCGCCGTCGGGGGCGTCGTGCGGCGCGCCGCCCGTCATGAGCGCCGTCGGCCGGTCCTCGCCCCACCACGTCACCCGGAGGCCGACCGGCCACCACTGCACGGCGTCGGGGAAGAAGCGCGCGAGCCGGGTGAAGCGCTCCGGGGGGAACGCGGCCAGCCCGGCGTCCGGCGGGCCGAGTTCGCCCTCGGGGAAGTACAGAAAGACCGGAGGCGGGTGCGCGCGGAGGCGGCGGGCCGTCTCGCGGATCGTGGCGAGGCGGCGGCGCGGGTCGTCCGGCGGGAACGGCAGCGCGCCCAGCGGCCCGAAGAGCGGGACGCGCTCCCACTCGTTCATCCACAGCATCGGCGGGCGGCCGAGGACGCGGCGGGTGAGCAGCCACAGCAGGTAGCCATCGAAGAAACTGTGGTGGTTCGTGTAGAGGACGAGCGGCCGCTCCGGGTCGAGCGTACCGTCCGTCCAGGGCTTCGGCCCGAGCCAGACGACGCGGCGGAAGTCGGACCGCAGCGAGCGCTCGATGAGCCGCGAGACCGCCCAGACGGCCACCCGCTTGCCGACCGGGCCGCCCGAGGTCATGCGTCTGTCTCGGTAGCCTGCTGGAGCGCCCCGCTGGCCCCGAACCGGTGCGCGGCGCTGCCGATCAGGCGCGCGCGGCGCGTGGCATAGCCGTCCTGCACGACCAGCCGCAGCTTGCGCCGGAGCGGGACGATGCCGCGCTGGCGGAGGTTGTCGTAGTGCGCGGCCCGGACCTCGTTCATGATCTCGCGGTACATCCGCGCCGCCGCCGTGATGCCGAGGCGCGACTGCCGGGGGAGCACCGCAATGCCCGCCTCGGCCTCGTCGTAGAGCCGCTCGGCAGCGGCCATGACCGACTCCAGCAGGGCGGCGTAGGTGCCCCCCGGCTCGTGCCCGTTGCGGACAATGCCCAGCAGGCCGGCGCGGGTGACGCCGAAGCGGCGCAGGAGGTCGTCCGGTAGGTAGATCCGGCCGAGCCGTTCGAGGTCCTCGCCCACGTCGCGGAGGATGTTCGTCAGCTGCATCGCGTTGCCGAGCGCCCGCGCCGCCGGCTCCAGCCCGTCGGCGTCACGGCGGCGCTCCACGAGAAACGGCAGCATCATCGCCCCGACGCTCCCGGCCACGCGCTCCGAGTAGGCGATGAGGTCGTCCATGTCGGCGATCCCCCGGTCCTCCAGGTCCCAGGCGGCCCCGTCGAGGAGTTCGTAGAGCGGCCCCGGCCGGAGGTCGAAGCGGTCGTGGACCTCGGCGAGCCGGCGCCAGAGCAGCAGGTCCGGCGGGTCGCCCGCGAGCGTGCGGTCGAGGTGCTGCTGGGCCTCGGCGAGGTCGGCCAGGGCCTGGGCCGGGCTGGCCTCCAGCACCCGCTCGTCGGCAATCGAGTCGACGGTCCGGCAGTAGAGGTAGAGCGTCGCCACCGGCAGGCGGACCCGCGACGGGAGCAGGCGCGTGGCGAGCGAGAACGTGCGCGAGTGGTGGTGGAACGCCTGCCACAGGTAGCGGTCCTCCTCGGCCCGGCTCGCGCGGCCCGTCGGCGGTAGGGGGGGCGATGGGACGCGGGCCGTCATACGCGCGCCACCTCCGGCGCGGACCGCGTCGGCAGCAGCCGCCCACCTCGGCTCCCGACTACAGCGAGGGCAACGCCGAGCGCGACGAGGCCGATCAGCCCGGCCAGCGGCAGGCCGTAGAGCAGACAGATCAGGACGGGGAAGATCACGTTCAGCGCATAGAGCGTCGGGGCCCACGCCGGTGCCGACTGCAGCCCGCCGAGGAGCCGGTCGAAGCCCCACACGATCAGGAGCGAGGTCACGAACCAGCCGGCCCAGTTCGAGAGCGGCATCCCGAAGAAGATGCCCTCGGTCTCGTACGTCCAGAACGGGAATGCCTTGCTCATTGCCGGGTCCAGCGCCACGTCCCAGAGCACCATGAAGACCGCGCCCCAGACGATCGTCGCCGTCGTCCCGACCTTCATCCGCCGGGCGAGGTCGTAGGCGATGATCGCGACGGCGTACCACGAGGGCGGGATGAACCACGGTACGTGCCCGGCGAGCTTCGCGCCGAGGTAGTCGCCGTAGGTGTAGGCTCCGAAGGGGAAGCCGGTCTGCGTCCCGAGGAGTTCGGCGACGGCCCCGATGGCGCTGCCCCAGAGCAGAAAGAGGACGGAGCGCGTCCACCCGAGGTCCGGCAGGTAGAGCAGGAGGGAGAGCACCGGCAGGAGGGCCATGTAGACCCACGTCGGCCCCTTGATGAGTGCGTCGAGGTCCAGGCCGAGGTTGGCGGCGATCCAGCCGAGCGCGACGCCCGCCTGGGCCGGGAAGAAGTTCAGCAGCACGGTCCCCGCCACGCTGAACAGGATCGACCCGGCGAAGAGGGCGAGGCAGAGCAGGAACAGCCGGTGCGTCGAGGCGGTGCGGGGCGGAGGCGTGGGCATCGGGCGGGAGGCGGGGCGGCCAGGCGGTTGGGCAGGGAGCGACGAGGCCGGGTCCGCGGGGTTTCGGGGGACGGTGAAAATAAGGGCGGCGGGCGCTGCGTGGGAAGATCGCATCGCGCCCTCCTCGGTCGAACTAAGCCGGAGACTCTGCGTGTAGGGGGCCACCCTTGCCTGCACGCGGCACGTCGCCTGTATCTAACCCAAGTTGTGCCCTATTCGCTCGCCGTGCCGGTGGACCGCAGACGACGGACGGCAGACCGCCGTGGGTGCCGGAACCGGCGGTCTGCCGTCTGCGGTCCGGGGTGGTAGCCCTCTCGGAGTTGTACCACGCAACTTGGGTTATCTAACTTCTGGCCTCAGCCAATCACGCCAGCCGCCCGCCCATGCAGACGCCCAACCCCGACGCCCTCCGCGACGTCTGCTCCGGCCGGAGCGGCGTCAACCAGGACACGCTCGAAGCCGTCCTCTCGCTCGCCGTCGAGATCGCCCGCGAGGGACGCGAGGGGCGCAAGATCGGGACCCTCTTCGTGGTCGGGGATACCGAGGCCGTGCTCGCCCACAGCCGACCGCTCGTCCTCGACCCGCTCCTCGGCCACCCCGACGAGGCCCGCCGCGTCGCCGACCCCGCCTTCCGCGAGACGGTCAAAGAGCTCGCCCAGCTCGACGGCGGGTTCGTCGTGACCGACGACGGGGTCGCCGTCTCGGCCGCCCGCTACATCGACGCCTCCTCCGACGGCGTCGACATCCCGATGGGCCTCGGGAGCCGCCACATGGCCGGGGCTTCGATCACGCTCCGCACCGGGGCCGTCGCCGTCGTGGCTTCCGAGAGCGCAGTCGTGCGGATGTTCGACCGGGGCGAGATCGTCGCCGAGGTCATCCCCGAGGTGTGGATGCTCCGCCGCTACGCCGGGGCCGACGGCCTCGCGGGCCTCCTCGGCCGCGGGGCCGAGCGCGCCGAGACCGGCGACGGCGCGCTCGTCGTCAGCCGCCCCTCGGACGGGCAGGGCGTGCCGGTTCAGGAGCGCCGCCGCCTCGCGCTCCCCGTCAGCGACCGCGACCACCGGCGCGGCCCGGACGACGCGGCCGTGACGGTCCTGATGTACGGCGACTTCGAGTGCCCCTACTGCGCCCGCGTCCACGGCTTCCTCGACACCTTGCTCGACGAGCGGGACGACCTCCTCGCCGCCTACCGGCACTACCCGCTCGTCCGCGTCCACGCACACGCGCAGCGCGCGGCCGAAGCCGCCGAAGCCGCCGGGGCACAGGGCCAGTTCTGGGCCATGCACGACGCCCTGATCGCCCACCAGGACGCCCTCAGCGACGACCGCATCGACGCCCTCGCCGCCGGCCTCGGCCTCGACCTCGACGCCTTCCGCGAGCACCTCGACACCGACGCCTTCGCCGACCGCGTCCGGGCCGACTTCAAGAGCGGTGTCCGCAGCGGCGTCGACGGCACGCCGGCCCTGTTCGTCAACGGCGAGCGTTACGAGGGTCGCCTCCGCCTCGACCCGCTGCGCGCGGCCATCGAGGCAGTGGCGGGGTGAGCTTCAGGAGCGGAAGAGCGGAAGAGCGGAAGAGCGGAAGAGCGCAGGAAAGCTGAGAAAGGTAGCGAGGCCGTTGTGCTCTGCGCCAACGCCCTCTTCCTTTCTTCCGCGCCTGACCCCTTCCGCTCTTCCATCCATTCTCCCCACTCCGGTTCGGGCCGCTCGTCTACCTTCTAGCCCCCCTCCTCATCCCGAACCCTACCCCATGCCCGACCTCGACACGATCGTTTCGCTCTCCAAGCGGCGCGGCTTCATCTTCCAGTCCTCCGAGGTCTACGGCGGCCTCTCGGCCGTCTACGACTACGGCCCGCTCGGCGTCGAGCTCAAGCGCAACGTCCGCGAGCGGTGGTGGCGCGCGATGGTCTACCGGCACGACAACATCGAGGGCATCGACGCGGCGATCCTGATGCACCCGACGGTGTGGAAAGCGTCGGGCCACGTCGACGCCTTCAGCGATCCGCTGATCGACGACAAGGCCTCGAAGATGCGCTACCGCGCCGACCAGCTCATCGAGGGTCACATCGCGAAGCTCCGCAAGAAGGGCAAGGACGACCGTGCCGACGCCGTCTACGACCGGCTCGTGGACGCTCTCAACGCCGACGACCCGTCGGGCGCGCTCCACGCCGTCATCATGGACGAGGAGATCCGCAGCCCCGACTCCGGCGCGTTCGACTGGACCGACGTGCGGCAGTTCAACCTGATGTTCGAGACCCACATCGGCCCCGCGGCCGACTCCGAGAGCAAGGTCTACCTCCGGCCCGAGACCGCGCAGGGCATCTTCGTCCAGTACCAGAACGTCCGCGAGACGGCCCGCCTCCAGGTCCCGTTCGGCATCGCGCAGATCGGCAAGGCGTTCCGCAACGAGATCGTGGCGCGGCAGTTCGTGTTTCGGATGCGCGAGTTCGAGCAGATGGAGATGCAGTACTTCGTCAAGCCCGGCGAGCAGATGCCGGCGTACGAAGCATGGAGCCAGAAGCGGATGGACTGGCACCTCGGCCTCGGCGTGCGCGCCTCGAAGCTGCGCTGGCACCAGCACGAGAAGCTCGCCCACTACGCCGACGCCGCCCAGGACGTGCAGTACGCCTTCCCAATGGGCTGGCAGGAGGTCGAGGGCATCCACAGCCGCACCGACTACGACCTCGCCCGGCACCAGGAGTTCAGCGGCAAGAAGATGGAATACTTCGACCCGCAGAGCCAGGAGCGCTTCGTGCCCTACGTCGTCGAGACCTCCGTCGGCCTCGACCGGACGATCCTGATGGTCCTCTGCGACGCCTACCGCGAAGAAGAAGTGGACGGCGCGAAGCGGTCGGTGCTCAAGTTCCACCCGGAAATCGCGCCCTACACCGCCGCCGTCTTCCCGCTCGTTAAGAAGGAAGGCATGCCCGACGTGGCGCACCGGATCGAGGACGACCTCCGCCGGCAGTTCAACGTCTTCTACGACGAGAAAGGCTCCGTCGGCAAGCGCTACCGGCGGCAGGACGAGATCGGCACCCCGTTCTGCCTCACCGTCGACGGCGACACGCTCGAGGACCAGACCGTCACGATCCGCGACCGCGACTCGATGGTGCAGGAGCGCATCCCGGCCGACAACGCCCGCCGCTACATCGCCGACCGTATCGCCGAGTGGCAGCCAGACGAGGAATAGAGGCCGTACCTTCGGACAATGGCAGGCAATTTGCAAAGGTTCGGTGAAGCAGTCACCAGCCCTCGCGTGCCATGCCCGCGCTTGACCTCGCGCTGTTCACCGGCGCCCATGACGAAGAATCCACCCGCTACCGGGTGCTTCACGGCCTCCAGGAAGCCCGCCGCGCGTTCGGCGAAAACGCCGTCTATCCGCACCTCGCCGACCTGATTCACCTCCACGAGGCGATGCAGGAAGTCGCGGACGGGTCGGACGCGCTGCGCGGGCGCGGCCAGATCACCGGTATCGATCTGAACCAGGGCACGCTGCGCTACGAGCCGATGGATGAGCCTGCGTTTCTTTTTGAGACCCTGATCGCGTGGGCCTCGCCGCTCGTCGAGGAGGTGATCGAGGAAGGACGGGCCATCTTCGACTTCGTGGACGAGCACACCGAGGTCGAGGCCGTCGGGATCGTGCCGTCGTACCAGGACGAGGGGTACCTGCTCGTCCCCGACAGTGGCGTGGTACGCATTCTTCGCTACGCGGTGTCCATCTTCACGCGCCACGACGAGCGCTTCCGCAGCCTCCGCACGGCGGCGGTCGGGACGGCCTCGGCGGACGCGCAGGCGCACGACCTCAAGCAGCGCCTCGTCGCCGAGCACCCCGACCTGCCGGCTCCGGCCACCTACCGCCTCGCCACCGACCTCGACTTTCCCGTCGAGGCGACGATCCTTCCGGTGGCCAAGCGGAAACTGTTGCAGTACCTCGCCTTCGGCGGCTCAGCCGGCACCTGCTAGCCGGTCGGCGGCCTCGAGGCCGGTCTCGAGCGCGTCGCCCACCGAGATGCCGCCCCGCGTGTTGCCCGCGAAGTGCAGACCGGGATTCGCAGCTTCGAGGTGGCTGAGGGTGCCGAGTACGCGGTCGTAGTCGGTGTCGTACTGCGGGATCGCCCGGTCCCACCGCTTCCGGTGGACGAACACCGGATCGCCGCGCACGCCGAGGAGCGTGCCCAGGTCGCGGAGGGCGAGCGCCACGAGGTCGTCGGTCGGGAGCAGCGCGTCGGCCGCGTGCCGGGTGCCGCCGGCGAAGCAGGTGAGGAGGACGTGGCCCTCGGGTGCGCGGTTCGAGAAGAGGGTCGAGGAAAACAGCGCGCCGAGGAGGCGGAACGGCTCGCGCTCCGGGATGAGGACGCCGAACCCGTCGAGGGGGTGCGCCACGTCGGCGCGGCGGAAGCCGAGCGCGAGGACTGAGACGGCGGAGTGGGACACCGGCGGCACGGCCCGCCCGGCTTCAATCTCCGGCAGCCGGTCCAGCGGGGCGGCCCACACGACGCCGTCGAACCGGCCCTCGCGCTCCCCGCCGTCCGCTCGGGTCGTCAACGTCCAGCCTTCGCCCGTGCGCTCCAGCCCGGTGACTGAGGTCTGCAACCGGACGGCATCGCCGAGGCGGTGGGCGAAGGCGTCGGGGAGGGCTTGCGCGCCGCCAGCGAAGGAGAACGGGCGCGCCGAGAGGCGTGGTCCGGGGGGGCGGGTACGCATCCGGTGGACGAGGCCGCGCGCGAGCGAGCCACGCTCGCGCTCCATCGCGTGCAGGGCCGGGAAGGCGTGGCGCACCGCGAGCCGCTCCGGAGCGGCCGCCCAGACGCCCGCCACGAACGGGTTGACCGCGTAGTCGAGCACCTCGGCCCCGAGGCGGCGGCGGACGAACGAGGCCAGCGACTCGTCCTCGTCGGTGCCAGCTCGGACGAACGGCTCGGCGAGCAGGCGGAGCTTGGCCCGCGCCGAGAGCAGCGGGGTCGTGGCGAAGCTGCGCGGCGACGTCGGGACCGGAACGAGCCTGCCACCGCGGACCACGTAGCGCGCCTTCGCTGCCTCGCTCGCCCAGACCTGCTGCTCGTCCAGTCCGAGTGCCGCTAGGGTGTTCACCACGCGTTGCGACCGGGCCACGAGCGTGTTCGGGCCCTCGTCCACGAGGAACCCGTCGCGGTGGACCGAGCGGATCACCCCGCCGGTCTCACCCTGTGCCTCGAAGAGCGTGACCGCTGCTCCGCGCTCGCGCAGCCGCCACGCGGCAGCGAGGCCGCTGATGCCGCCGCCGACGACGGCGATGTGTGGGGTGAGGGGGACGATAGGCGTGGAGAGCAAGGTGTAGAAGGAAAGGTAGCGAAGCCATCGCGCTCTGTCTCGACCAGAAGGATAGAAGATGGTAGAGAAGGATAGAAGATGGTAGAGTGGAGGAGAGCGGTCCGTGTTGCATCTTCCCCCTTTCCCTTCTTCCATCGCCGTCTCCCTTCTTCCATCGCCGTCAACCAGGCCGATGCCGAGTGGCTGCTCCGCGTACCGAGGACCGGTACCTCGCGGCGATAGGGCACGTTGCGCTGAGGTCCGGTGCAACGGCGCGCTCGCCGAGCGCGCCCTACCGGAGATAGCCCCACTGGAGATGGCGGGGTAGGGACGCCTCGCCGAGGTGTCTGCTCTGCCAAACCGCTCCGCAAAACACGCGAGCGCCCCACTAACGTGCTCCCGCTCATCGGCGAGCACTTCGCCGCGCTACCCGGCGATGCAGTGGGCCATCGTAGACCGGCACCGGGGCTACGCCCTCGTCCACGACGCGGCGGGGAGACGCTTCGCTCCGGTGCCGGCGGACGCCTCTGCGCCTCGCGCCGAAGAGGGGTATGCGTTCCAGCGGATGTGGCAGACGTACTTCCGAGCGGTCACGATTCCAGAGAGATCTAACCCTCGTCTTCAGCTCCAGCATGTGCCGCGCCGGTACTGGCCTTCGCTGACCGAGATGCAGAGCGAGACCGAGGCGACCAGGACACGGGCAAAGACCAGGACATGGGCAAAGGGTGAGCACACCCGCGAGCCGGACGCGTAAAAAAAGGTTGCGTCTTCGTCCCGGAAGCCCGTATAATCGCGCTGTTGCCCTGTTACAAACCCCCTCTTCCCCCCAACTCCAGCGCGACCCGAGTAAAGAGACGAGGCAAAGGGCACGACCGTCAACACCACTAACCAACGCAATTCGTTATGAAAACCTTGCGCTACTGCCTAATCGCACTCCTCGCGCTAGTTCTGGCTCCGTCCTCCGCCTTCGCGCAGGACTCGAGCGACAGCCTCAACGTTGTTGTTGAAGGCGGCGATACGTACGCCTCGTACGGGATCAGTTTCGGTACTGCCTTCGAGGAGGACACTAACGTCGGCCCGCTCCCCATCGTACTCGCCGAGCCCGACATCGGCTGCGCCGAGGACCCAGACAACCCGGACGCCGATCCGCTTGGGTTCGTCCCGTCCATCGACAACCCTGAGGAGGTGGAGGGCAACATCGTCCTCATCTACCGCGGCTCCTGCCAGTTCTCCACGAAGGTCAGAGGAGCTTCGGCGGCCGGTGCGGCTGCGGTCATCATCGGCAGCACCGTCGACGATGTTCCCAACTTTGGCGGCGACTGCGATCCGTTGGAATGCACCATACCAGCGACTGCCGTCACGATGACCGTCCGCGATGCCCTCACCGTGGAAACTAAGTTCGGTTCAAACGTAACGATCGTCCCGATCAACATCACGCCTCAGGTCTTCCCTCCCCCGCCCTCCACGGTGGGGACGCATGAAACGGGTGAGATCGTCTTCAGCGTCTACGACTACGGCTTCCTCGGTTCGAACGCTAACTTCGCTGCCGAGGGTGATGGAGAGCCGTTCGCCTTCATCGTCCAGGACGACACCACCCAGGGCGGTCTTTTCGTGAGCAGCGTGCTCGTCGCACAGGGGGGCATTGTCAACACCAACCCTTACACGGGGGCAGCACCGGAGTTTGTGAACGTAGCAGACGTGGCACCTATCGGTAGCCTCCCCGATCCTTTCGATCAGGGCTTTACTACGTCGTATGATTCGGAGGAACTGGGTGTGAGCGTAACGCAGCGCTCGTACTCGCGCACAGGAGATTCCTTCGTGATCGTTGAGCTCGAAGTGCGAAACACATCAGGCAGCGCTATCGACGACGCCTACATCGGCATCTTTGCCGACTGGGACATCGTGGATGCCGATGACCCTCCGCCTGGGTCTGATCCCGGAGCTTCTCAGAATGATTCCGGAGGCTACAACGAAGACCTGGCTCTGCCCTACGTCTTCGACGACACCATGACCCAGTATTACGGTGTGACAGCCATCGGCGTAGATGGGCTCTCCGGGTACAGCACAGACGCTACCACAGCCGACGACGATCAGCTCTTCGCGGCACTCACAGGAGATAATTCGCCTATCGGTGACCCGGCTGAGCGGGCTGCCGTCACCGGTACGGGTCCGTACGACATTGGCGCAGGGGCTAGTGTGACGGTTCGGTTCGCCTACGTAGCGGGCACGACGGAGGCAGAGCTCTTCGCCAATGCGACCGAAGCTCGGATGTTCACTGTGGACGTTGAGGAGACGACGCAGGCGGGCACGTTCCGCCTCGAGTCGGCCTACCCGAACCCGTTCTCGTCCAAGACGACAATCGGCTTCGACCTCCCGACGGCACAGGATGTGAGCCTCGTGGTCTACGACGTGCTCGGCCGCGAGGTCGCCACGCTCATCGACGGCGTCCGCCAGGCCGGCCTGCAGACGGTCGAGTTCGACGCGGCCAGCCTGCCGAGCGGGGTCTACGTCTACCGCCTCACGGCCGGTGCGACGCAGCTCAGCGAGCAGGTCACGGTCGTGCGCTAGCACAGCCTGGCCTCGGTGCGGCACGCCGCGTGCGTGCTCCACACTGGGTCTGACTTAAGGGGCCTTGTCGGCTGACGCCGGCGAGGCCCCTTAGTTGTATATATTTGATAATTATATTCTTATAATAATATTATATTAATGTTTTATAGTAATATTTTTCG